>CAMEIZ010000009.1 GCA_945919165.1 uncultured Traorella sp. | reverse complement strand
AAAAACTATATTTTTTATTTTCTTTTCTGATATACTTTTACTATAATATTTTATACTATTTGTAAGAGACAATATAATGTACTTTAAACATCTTTTCAAGTATAATAAAAAGCTCGTATAATCACGAAATTTGCGTTTATACCGAGCTTTTTTCAATCTTTATTGATTTAAAATTCTTATTTGTTCTTCATGTGTGGGAACAACAGAACATCTCTGATACTGTCAGAATTTGTCAAAAGCATGCACAGACGGTCAATTCCCATTCCCATGCCTCCCGTAGGCGGCAGACCGTATTCAAGAGCTTCTACAAAGTCAACATCCATTTCACAGGCTTCATCATTTCCTTTGTTTTTCTCTTCAACTTGAGCTTCAAAACGAGCTCTCTGATCAATTGGGTCATTTAATTCAGTAAAGGCATTGCAGTATTCACAACCGTCAATAAATAATTCGAAACGATCTGTGAAACGTCCATCATCCGGATTCTTTTTCGCAAGAGGTGATACTTCTACTGGATGTCCATATACAAAAGTTGGCTGAATAATCTTTGCTTCACAGAATTCTTCAAAGAACAGATTGATGATATGTCCAACACTCTTTTCATGTTCTTCAACTTCAATGTGATGTTCTTTGGCAATTTGTAAAGCTTCATCCAATGTCATTTCTTTCCAGAAGTCGACACCTGTTGCTTCCTTGATAGCATCCACCATATGTAATCTCTTGAAAGGTGCTTTTACGCTGATAACTTTGTCCTTCCATGGAAGATCTGTTGTATTGCATACTTTCAAAGCAGCATATTCAATCATTCCTTCAGTTAATTCCATCATGCCATCCATATCTGAATAAGCTTCATAAACTTCAACTGTTGTAAATTCAGGATTATGTTTTGTATCCATTCCTTCATTTCTGAAAAGTCTTCCAAATTCATAAACCTTTTCCAAACCACCAACAATCAATCTCTTTAATGGAAGTTCAGTAGCAATTCGTAAATAGAAATCCATATCTAATGTGTTGTGGTGTGTCACAAATGGACGAGCGTTAGCACCGCCTAGAATTGGCTGCAATACAGGTGTTTCAACTTCCATAAATCCACGATTGTCCAAATACTCCTGTAATGCACGAATCATTCTAGGACGAAGCATGGCTACACGACGGCTTTCTTCATTCATGATCAAATCCACATAACGGCGACGATATCTTTCTTCAATATCTGTCAAACCATGGAATTTTTCAGGAAGAGGGCGAAGAGCTTTTGTCAAATGGGTATAGACTTCTGCCTTGATAGACAATTCACCATGATTGGTTTTCATGACAGTTCCTTCAATTCCTACGATATCACCGATATCAGCCTTTTTGAAGACATCAAACATATCTTCACCAATAGCATCCTTACGAACATAAATCTGAATCTGGCCATCAATATCCTGAATATGCATAAATCCAGCTTTACCCATTAAACGTTTTGTCATAATACGTCCAGCAATTTTCACTTTCTGGTTTAAAGCTTCCAATTCTTCTTTTGTTTTGTCATCAAACTGATCTTTAATCTGTCCTGATTTATGAGTTCGATCATATCTCATTCCAAATGGAGCAATTCCTTTAGCTTCCAATTCTTTTAACTTCTCACGTCGGACAATTTCCTGTTCAGTTAAATTCAATTCATTATTTTCCATATTTCCTACCTTTCTAACCACTGCCAGTTATCATTTTCTAACGATTTCTTATAGTTCTCTAATATTATACCAAATTCCCCTAAGGTTGCCATACCGGAAATCAAATCTTTTACACGATGAGAATATTTCAGTGATTTGATATACCAGGCAGCATGACCTCTCATCTCTTTCATACCGACTTTTTCACCTTTTAATTCACAAAGACTTTGTGCATGTTCATACGCTAGTGAAAACTTTTCTTCGACATCAGTATCATTTTCAATCTCACCTGTTTTTAAATAATGCAAACAGTGTTTTATCAGCCAAGGATCACCTAAAATTCCTCTGCCAATCATCACCATATCACAGCCTGTCATCTCCATCATAGCTATCATATCTTCCACACTGCGTATATCTCCATTTCCAATTACCGGAATCTTAACAGCTTCTTTGACTTTTTTTATATAGCTCCAGTCAGCTTTTCCTTCATACATCTGTTTTTTTGTTCGTCCGTGAACAGCAATTGCACTCACACCTGCTGCTTCTAATTTTTTTGCCAATGATACACAATTTTTATTTTCATTATCCCATCCAATACGCATTTTCACAGTAACAGGCTTCTTTACATGATTCACTATTTCTTTTACTAAACTTGCTGCATATTCTTCATCTTTCATTAAAGCACTTCCGGCATTCGCCTTGACTATTTTTGTCACAGGACAACCCATGTTGATATCAATAATATCACAATCTGTCTGAGTATCCAAAAACATAGCCGCCTGAATCATTGTATCCTTGTCATGCCCAAAAAGCTGCATCGATAAAGGATGTTCATTTTCATTCACTTGTGTCATCGACAAAGTTTTCTTATTTTCAAAACAAATTGCTTTATCAGATACCATTTCTGTACAGACAAGTCCTGCTTTGAATTTCTTGCAGATTTCTCGAAATGCTGGATTTGTAATACCCGCCATTGGGGCAATGACAATCGGATTATCAATTTCTACATTTCCAATTTTCATTTGATTAACTCTCTTAATTCATCCTCACTGAATTGATAATGGGTATCACACCAGTGACAGGTAATTTCACAACCATGATCTTCATCAATCATTGTTTGAATCTCATCCAAAGACAAAGTGGTCAAAGCTTCACTCATATGTTCTTTACTGCATGGACAGTAAAAATGAATATCCTGATGACTTAAGATCACTGCGTCATCAAACAATTCACAAATAATTTGTTCACAGGTTTTTCCTTCATGAATCATTTCAGACATTGGCTTTATATTTTTTAAAATGTTTTCAATCTTTACGATATCTTCTTCAAGTGCATTTGGTAAAAGCTGTATCAACATCCCTCCTGCAGCACTGACAGAATTATCCGGTTCAACCAATACTCCTAATGAAACGGCACTGGGAATCTGTTCACTGGCTGTAAAATAGTAAGCAAAATCATCACCGATTTCTCCAGTTTGAAGCGCTACAGTTCCTGAAAAATCATCCTTCAAACCTAAATCTTTTATTACTTTTAATGTTCCCTGATTTCCAACAGCTACTCCGACTGCCAGCTTACCTGTATCATTATAGGTATAAAACTGATGAGGATCTGATACAAATCCTCGAACATCACCACTAGGAAAACAATCCACCATGATCGTTCCAATCGGTCCGCCGCCATTTATTTGAATTGTCACTTTCTCATGTTCATTTTTCTGCATACTGCCCATAATTGAACCAATACTCAGCACTCTTCCTAAAGCTGCTGAAGCTGTTGGCCACATATCATGACGTTTTCTTGCTTCTTCACAAAGATTTGTTGTGGAATTGACAATAATACGTACACGTTCATTGCATACTAATGCCTTTACTAATTCATCTTTCATATACTCTCCTTAACCCACAAAAGGTGCAACTTTGCACCTTAGTTTTTTGGTTCTACCGGATCTTTGTCCTCACCATCTTGAACCACGATATTTCCTTCATGTCCATCAAGCGGTGTTGTAACCATTCCTTCTTCAGCAGTCTCAATTTTGCTGTTATTTGGCACATGGCTCATGTCATCCACAAGTTCAATTGGATTACATTCCTCAACTTGAGGTTTTGTCATTTGACCATATGTTGCAAGATTCATGATTTGTTCACTTGTCAGTGTTTCTTCTTCAATCAGTTTTGTAGCAATCAAATCAATCAGATCACGGTTTTCCATAATAATCTTCTTACAATTTTCATAGCATTCATTGATAATGCGACGAATTTCTTTATCAATTTCAAAAGCAATTTCACTGGAATAATTAGCACCATTGCTGGAATAATCTCTTCCTAAGAAAACATTGCCTGATTCATCTGAATATTGAATAGGTCCCAGCTTACTCATACCATAAGAACGAACCATGGCTTTCGCAATCTTTGTAGCTTCCTGAATATCATTGCTGGCTCCGGCACTGATTTCATTGAAGACAACTTCTTCACAGACACGTCCTCCAAGATAGCCTGTAATCTGATCCATAAAGTCCTTCTTTGTCGGGAACATTTTTTCTTCTTCCGGAAGCATTAAATTGTATCCGCCGGCATGACCTCTTGGAATAATCGTTACCTTTTCAACAATATTGGCATTTTCTAATTTCAGACCAATAATTGCATGTCCCGTCTCATGATAAGCCACTAGACGTTTTTCATTTTCAGAGTATTTTTTCGACTTTTTGGCAGGCCCCATCATAACACGGTCAATGGCTTCTCCCAAATCATTCATCGTAATTTCCTTACGATTTTCACGAACTGCTAATATAGCTCCTTCATTAAGAACATTTTCAAGATCTGCTCCAGAGAAGCCTGGGCATCTTTTTGCCAGATTTTCCAAAGATACATCACTTGCCAACTTCTTATTTCTGGCATGAACCTGAAGAATTTCTGTACGTCCTTTTTTATCAGGAAGCGATACCGTAACCTGACGGTCAAATCGACCTGAACGCTGTAAAGCCGGATCTAATACATCTGGACGGTTTGTAGCAGCAATAATAACAATTCCCGTATTTTCCTGCATACCATCCATTTCAACCAACAGCTGGTTCAAGGTTTGTTCACGTTCATCATTTCCGCCGCCCATACCAGCTCCACGCTGTCTTCCAACTGCATCGATTTCATCAATGAAAACAATACAAGGAGCAGCTTTTTTCGCACTCTTAAACATATCACGTACACGGCTTGCACCAGTACCAACAAACATTTCAACAAAGTCAGAACCACTGATTGAGAAGAACGGAACATCCGCTTCACCTGCAACAGCCTTAGCCAGAAGTGTTTTACCTGTTCCTGGAGGCCCTACCATTAAAATTCCCTTTGGAATACGGGCACCCATATCTGAGAAACGTTTCGGATCTTTCAAATAATCAATGATTTCCTTCACTTCTTCTTTTTCTTCTTCACATCCGGCAACATCATCAAAACGAACTTTTACATTACTTTCAACACGATGTCTTGACTTGGTAAACTCAAAAGCCTGCTTATTGCTACCACCTTGCTGCATAACCTTTGTAAACAAATAGAAAGATAAGCCACCTAGAAGCAACAGCGATCCAATCGGCATTAAAAGTTCCATCCATCTGGAACTGTCTGCAGGATCCACAATATTAATGGAATTGGTTCCTTCATCCAAAACTTTCTGAAGCCAATTCAAATTTTCATCGGTATTTGGAATTGTTGCACTGAAAGATACATCTTTTCCATTATTGACATAATAACCGCTTACTGTCAATTTTACGCTGCCAACCGAAATATTGACATCCTTAAATGTCATACTTTCAGCTTTATTCATAAAGGTGTTCGATGCAAATCTTTCCGTATTGTTCATACTGGAAACATTTAACAAACTAAAAATAACAAATAGAGCTAATATATAAGGAATTACATTAATAATCTTTTTCCTGTTCATTTAGCCTTCCTCACTTTCTAAACTACTGATAACATTCATCCTTTAATACACCAACATAAGGCAGATTGCGATATTTCTGATTAAAATCCAATCCAAACCCTATCACAAATTCATTTGGCACTTCAAATCCAACATAGTCTGCCTGAATATCCACCACTCTGCGTGATGGCTTATCTAATAAAGAAACAACCTTCACATCGCTGGCTCCTTTGTGGCTGAGCAACCGTTTCACTTCCTGAAGTGTTCTTCCTGTATCTATAATATCTTCCACTAATAATACTGGGATACCCTTGACTGAAGATCTCAAGTCAAGATTCACCTTCACATCACCAATAGATTCTGTTCCCTCATAACTGGAAACATCCATAAATTCATATTTGATATCCATATCAATATGTTTCACCAGTTCTGCAAGAAAAGGGACACTTCCTTTCAGAAGGCCAACTAATAGCGGAATTTCATTTTTACTTTCATAATCTTTCTTAATTTCTTTTGCAAGCTCTTCACAGCGTTTTACAATTTCTTCTTCACTGACAAGAACTTTCTTCACATCCTTGTGCATATATACCTCCGAAATGATATAGGTTATTTTATCACAAAACAATTTGGTTTAACAGTATAATGTTCAACATCACACCCAATTTCAGGCACTAACACAACATTTCCCATACAATTCACAACAATTGGATAACATTTCCGCTGTTTGTGTGAAATTTTTCTGTCAATAAAGAAACGATTGATTTTTTTTGTTCCATATCTCAGCTTAATTGCATCCTCTTTTTTTGGACTTCGTATCGTTATCGGAAAGTCTTCCTTACTTAATGTAACTGCTTCGACACCTCTGCCTTCTTTTCTGATTTTGAAATATTCACAATCAAAATCCTGAATGGAATCAAAGGTATAAGAATACTCAATATCCTCTACAATTTCTAAAATACCATAACTGTTCATCAGCTGAACATGGTCAATTTCAAAACTGTAATGACTTTCATCTTTTAAAATCGTTTCGCAGATTTTTTTAAGCCTTCTTTCACTTATTGAATAACCAATTTCATGAAGATTCAGCCATGCCCGCAAAACCTGTAAAGGTTCATCAAGAGTTTTAAACACAGCTACATCAATACCATTTGAAAAGCTTTTCGCAATTTTCATAATTTCATCCTGATGCGCAAATTTTTCTTCATTACGCTGACGGATTGTTTCTAATACCTCCTGACGCTTTTCATCATTCCAAGTATCCACAACTTCCTTTCTTAAACGATTGCGTAAATAATCATTGGAAAAATTGCTTTCATCTTCGCCAAAAGCAATATCATGATCAAAACAATACTGATAACACTCCTTCTTACTCATTCCCAATAAAGGTCTTTCAATAATCAAGCCATTCAGTTTTACATTTGCAGCCAAGCCATAAGTAAGAGGCACACTTTTTCTTTGACACTGCATCAAATAGGTTTCTAAAAGATCGTCTTGCTGATGAGCTACCAGCACACTGACGCAGTTTTCTTTTTCACAAAGCTCTTTGAAAAAATCATATCTGAACTTTCTGGCATAGCCCTGAAAATTTCCCTTGTGTTCAGGATTACAATATTTCACAAAAAAAGGAATTTGATGCTGATTACAATAATCTTTAACAATGTTTTCATCCCGCCAAGCGGATTCTCTTTTTTGATAGTTTACATGGGCAACTATGATATCCAAATGCGCTTTGACACACTTATCAAGCAAGGTCATGGAATCACAGCCCCCAGAAACTGCTACACAATATTTACTCATGGAAAGATTATACCACAAATTTATTTAACTTTTGCCAATAATATTGTCGAATCATCACTTCTTTCAACTTCTTTCATCATCTTCATAAAGCGCTCGACTTCCTTTCTTGCGCAAAGATTCTCACTTTCCTTCATCCATTTTAGTATTTCTTCAACATGAACGCCATCACTGCTCATCACAAACCAATCACCTTTTTCAACTTCAACATGAATATGGTCCACTTCAATATGCGCAACAATGCCAATAGGAAGTGAATTCCCCCATATCGCAAATAATTCTCCTTTACGTATCAAATAGGTTGGATTAGCAGCCGATTTACAAATAATCACGCTTTTCCGATAACGATCAAATGCCAAAACATCACATGTTGCATACGCATCACTTTGAAGCAGTTTATTTATACAGTTCATGGCTTCAATTTCTTGAATATTTGAAAAAATCATTCGCTGAAACAAATGTATGATGCATTTCGATATTTTGCTTGCTTCAACGCCAACACCCATACCATCTGATATCATGCAATATACACTTCTTGAATGGTTAAAAATTGAAAATGAATCCCCACAGGTTCTGTTATTATGTGCACTATCCGCATAAGCATCAATTTGAACAGGTGGTTTTGAAATTAATTCCACATGTAATATGCCCAGATGTGTCAAACTGTTCTGAATCCCGACACATTCCATTGGGGTTGGTAAAATATGATCTAATAGGGGCAGTAAAACCTCTTTAACATCATTTTCGTGAAAATGAAGCAATGCACAATTCAGACGGATAAACCCCTCTTCATTTTCTTCAACACTAATTTCCTCATAGCTGATTTCATATCCTTCAAATATGTAAATGATCTGATTTTTGAGTGAATCTGTTGATGCATCATCACTGATACATTTTTTTGAAGTATAATCCAAAGCTTTTGACATACTTTTTAAAAAACTGCTTTCGATCTGAGAAACATTTTCATAATAGGTTCCTAAATGATCGAATATCAAAGAAAAATTTAATAACTGTTTATGTAAAAATGCCTTGGCATTGGATTCTTTGATTTGTTCGTTTTGTAGGGGTATACCTTCTTTTGACAACAAGAGGAAAAAGACTAGATATAGACCCATAATCAATATTTGATTCAAATCATTCAAAGAAGATATAAACAAACCAAAATAGACTAAAATCATTAGACCCAGATGATCCCTGAGCAAAGATAGCAAGTAGATAAAGACAAAGCTTTCAAAGCTGATCAAACCAGTACTCATAAGATTGATTAAAAAAAATGAAGCGATGCTCAAAAGCGGTGAACATCCAAAACAAATAAAAATCAATCCCAAATTAGCGAATAAGTAGGCATACTGAGGCATAAACTTACCAAGGATTGATATAACTCCAACTGTTATGATGGCATACAGACTTTGTGAAAGGTTGAATTCTTTTTTCAGCCATTCAAATGATTTCAAGTTTTCATGATAAAAAATCATTTGAATCACCAAAAAGGAAACAGCTGTTCTTATATCAGAAGTTTGAATAAGAGAAAGACTGAAAGCACTTAATCCGACATAAAACTGTTCACTTTTCATAATATTTCCTTTACACAGGAGAGTAAAATATCCAAATAAGTGATATCCAACCACAAAAATGAAAAACTGATAAAATAAATTCGGCGAAACAAAAAATAAAGGTATCAATGATAAGAAAAAAACTGCTTTTACTTTATATGATCTTATGTAAATAAAAGGAAATAAAGCAATCAAAAGCTGTAAAGATCCACTGATTGAAAAAATCATGCCAATAGATGCATAAATCAAGATATTCCAGTCAAATGAAGAATGATTCTGTATCGTGAGTGTTCTCATAATAACCCCCTGCTTTTATCTTAACGAAGAGCTTTTGGAATTGCTGTCGAATTTAATCCAGAATCAGACTTTTAAATCTTTTTTTGATTTCAATAAATAATGAAGATGAAGTGGGTATATGAGCTTTCACATCTATAATGCGTGCAGTATTAATAAACTTGGCATCATTTAGAAACAATACTGATTCCTTATATAATCCCTCAATCGTTCCCAGTGGGAAAAGATATGTACCTTCTTCAGTCATCGACTTTTTATATGTTTTGGCATTACTTGTCATTGGAATAATCAGTGCTTTAAAATGCACAATCGCGATTACAAGTCCGAAATGCTGATAACCTGCTTCATATAGATATGCCTGTCCAAAATCAGTATAACAAATATCTCCAACTTCGATGGTCAGTCCAAGTGACTTGCTGGAAGCTATATTTCGCCGCGTAGTATAATTTTTTTCGCTGACTAAGCGCTGGACACCTTCTTTATATGATATTTTTGAATATTCTTCTTTTTTCTCTCTGATAAACCAATCCCAAAGCTTTTGCCATTCTTTCTGTACAACCGACTCTTTTTGTGAAATACTGATATGATAAAATGCTTCAATATCTTTTACTTGCATATTTGAGTCCTCCTACTCTTTAATATGCACAAAAATCTGATTTTTCCCAAAAAAAAATGAAGAATTATTCGAATTCTTCATCTTTGATCTCTTTTTTCGATTTAAAGAAAGAAACAATACTTGTCATTGGATGGAACCACGATGCTATCATATGCGTCTTTTCCAGAAAAATCTCACTTGCTAACAGACCAAGAAATAACATGATCAAACCAAGCTTCTGGTTTAGAATATAAACATAAGCAACAATACCTGCACAAATTGTAACAGCATATAAAATCAAAACCGTATTCTTATGTCCAAAACGTCTCATAAGCAAATGGTGAAGATGGTTTTTATCTGCTTCGTCAATTTTTCTTCCGCTTAGCTTTCTTCGAATAATGGCACTCAACGTATCAACGATTGGCACACCACACATCAAAATCGGAACACCTAATGTTATAAAGGTGGAAGATTTAAAACCAATAAGTGAAATAGTCGCAATCATAAAGCCTAAAAACAAGGCTCCACAATCACCTAGAAATATTTTGGCAGGATAAAAATTAAAAATCAAAAACGCTGCTAAAGCACCAACAAGAATTAATGAAATCAACATGATATCAGGTCGATTGTCAATCAGACTCAGTGAAGCAATAACAACTAAAATAATCAGACACAGACCGCACGCCAATCCATCTAAGCCATCAATAAGATTAATGGCATTGGTAATACCAGTTAACCAAAAAAATGTAACCAGATAAGAAACAAGTCCCATATCTATCACAACGCCAAATGGAAGAAAAATCTTGTCCAGCATAATCTTTCCATAAAACATGACAATTAAAGAAGCAACGATTTGAAAGGCAAACTTCTTTTTGGGAGAAAGATTGATTAAATCATCAATCAAACCTCCAAAAAACATAATACTGGCACCAATCAGAATTCCATTAATCTGAGTATCTGATTTCATAAAACAGGTCATTGAAATCAGAAATGCCACATAAATAGCCACACCACCAATACGTCCGATATTCTTTCGGGTATGAATCGTTCTTTCATTGATTTTCGCATAAGCATCTATATGCTTTGAAATCCACATCACAAAGGGCGTAGCCGCAAATGCAATTCCAAAAGGCAAAGCGATGTATTTCAGCCATTCCATAAACAGCCTCTATCCAACGATATGTAAGTTTTCCAATAAAATTCCTGTTCCTTCTGCAACACACTTCAGAGCATTTTCAGCTACATAAACCGGTATATGAAGTTCATTTCTCAATAATTCATCCAAACCATTTAATAAAGCTCCTCCACCAGTCAAAACAATACCACGAGTTACGATATCACTTGATAATTCAGGAGGTGTTTTTTCAAGTACAGTACGGCAAGCGCTGACAACACTCTGCAATGAATCTCTCATTGCCAGCTCAAGTTCATCTGAAGTCATTAAAATTGAAGTAGGAAGACCTGTAACCAAGTCACGTCCGCTAACTTCCATTGTCTCGGTCTTAAAGCCTTTCCATGCAGTACCAATATTTTTCTTTAATTCTTCTGCAGTACGATCTCCAATCAAAAGTTTCTTTTCATCTTTAACATATTTAATGATATCTCGATCAAATGTATCACCGGCAATCTTTAATGATGTGCTTGTTACAATTTCTCCTAATGAAAGTACGGCAACATCTGTTGTACCTCCACCGATATCCAACACCATATTTCCGCTTGGTTTACTGATATCCAAGCCGGCACCTACTGCAGCAACTTTTGGTTCTTCTTCAATATATACCTTCTTTGCTCCTGCACGATAAGCGCAGTCACGAATAGCGTTTCTTTCTACACTTGTGATATTGCTTGGACAACAAATCAAAATGGTAGGACGCTGAAACATACCTTTTAACTGAAGCTTCTTTAAGAAGAAATTCAGCATAATTTCAGTAACTTCAAAATCCGCAATAACACCATCTTTTAAAGGTCGAATAGCTAACACTCTTCCCGGTGTTCTTCCCAACATATCTTTTGCTTCCTGTCCGGCAGCTAAACATTTCTTTGTATCAGCATCAATGGCAACAACACTTGGTTCATCAATTACGATTCCCTGACCTTTGACATAAATCAAAAGATTCGCTGTACCCAAGTCGATTCCAACTTCTTTTGTAAACAATCCCATACAAGTCCTCCTATTCTTTTAGCAGTACCATTATATCACATTTGAAGAAAAGAAAAAGCAACTTTTTCTAATAAAAATAGTACCTGAAGTACTATTCAAATTTAAAGATTGTATTTGGATCAACACGTACATTATCGACTTCCACGACAAGATGCAAATGATTTTTTAAAGATGCCTGATAAATATTGGTTGATGCTGTTCCTATTTTATCTCCCTGTTTGACTGCATCATCTTTCTTTAGAGTGATTTTATCTAAAGATTGATATGTAATGATGCTGTTCTCACTTTTAATTCGAATTGAATTGCCTAACAGCGGATCAGCCGATACATCAACAACAACTCCATCCATCGCTGATAATACATCAAAAGGCTCTCCATTATTTGAAATATCAACACCTTGAGACGGGCGGAATACACCTTCAAATTCTATGATACTTGGAATTTCGCTGGTTTCTCCATCAAAATAATCTACTACTTTTTTTCCCTGATTGTATGGAAGAATTACTTTTGGCTTTATGTCTTCTTTTGGTTTTTCTTTATCCGGAAGCTTTACTGTTGGAAACTCATTGAAAACGGGTATATCTTCCTGTGGATTAAGCTGTTGGTAAATCACTGCACCCCCTGCCACTAAAAAGAGCATTAACACTGATAATACAAATCTTCTTTTTGCTTTTTTATTCTTTTTTTCATATGCGATCATATTGGTTCACCTCATTTCTGAGTATGCCCCTGAATGTTTCACTTATTCACAATTTCAACTCCGCTGTAATAATGTTTTAATATCGAGCGATAATCATAACCCTCAAGTGCCATCCCCTGTGCTCCATATTGACTCATTCCAACACCATGTCCACTTCCCAGTGTTGTAAATACAAAACCTGTATCCGTTTTTTCGACTTCAAAGCTTGAACTGCTAAGCGAACAGATTTCTCTTACTTTTTTTCCACTGAATATTTGATCATTGATTTTTACTTCTTTAACATAACTGCTTTCAAATTGACTGATTACTTCAATCTGATTAATTGAAAAACCAAATAACCTGTTTATTTCTTCAAAGCTTATTTCTTTTACCCGCTGATTATCTTTTTTAATACTGTCATAATGTGAATCTACACTGATTAAATATGGATAGGCAGTTGTCCAATAATCTTCAGAATTATTTGTTTTTCCATTACTCGATGAAAAAAAATAGGCATTGATTATTTTCTGATCATACATCAAAACCTGTCCTTTTGTAAGAGAAACCGCTTCTTTTACCTTTTGGATATATTCTTCATATTTATCTTTCCATTTTTCTTTTAATAGTTCGTCCTTTTGATAAACTTGGGAATTAACCGTATCATCGACCTGAAGTTCACGTGAATATACATAAGTTCGAGCTGCAACTGCTTGTGCTTTTAATGCCTCAATCTCAAATTGTGCCGGCATTTCAGAAGCTACAACTCCTATCAGATATTCTTCTAATTCCACATCAAGATTTCCTGAAAGACTGCTGACATGAACCATCGTTTTTTCACTGATAATGTTTTTAATTCTCATTTCACTGGCAAAAGGAGGTAAAATCAAATAGATGACAAAAAGAAAAAGGAACATACTGCCAGCCAGCTTGATTTTTAATCTCATATTTCATTATATGCCAAAAAGGTAAAAGAAAAGACACAAAGTGTCTTATTTATGATAAGGAAAATGATTCATGATGGTGTAAGCTCGATAGATTTGTTCACATAAAATCAAGCGGCAAAGCTGATGCGGAAAGGTACAGTCAGACAATTTCCATCGCATATCTGCCCGATTAATCAGCTTCTGGCTTAATCCCAGCGATCCACCAATCACAAAAACAAGCTGACTAGATTGATATGTCATAACAGTTTCAATTTTTTTGGAAAACTCTTCACTCGTCATATTGATTCCGTGAAGATCCAAAACAATGACATAATCCTTTTCTTTGATTTTTGAAAGAATCCTCTCTCCTTCAATGTCTTTAATCTTTTCATCCTGCTTTTTAGAATGAACTTGTGGAATACTCTCATCATTCACTTCAATTATTTCAATTTTGGAATATGCTTGTATTCGTTTTACATATTCATTTATACATTCGCTTAAGGCTTTTTCTTTGATTTTTCCAACTGCTATAAGTTTAATCATGATTTCCTCCATGAATGATCTCAAACTGATTGCTAGCTTTTATAAGCGGCGAATAAGGCTGGTTTATAAAAGCTTCATGTATCACGCTTAAGGCTTTTTCTTTTGAATTTGCTTCTTCTGAAAGATGAGCTAAAACGATTTCTTTCGTATGCTTTCCTACACATCTTAAAAGATACTTGGCACAGTCTTCATTGCATAAATGACCGTTTGCACTTCGAATCCTGTTTTTCACAAATTCCGGTCGTTTAGACTGTATCAGCATTTTTAAATCATGATTGCTTTCAAATATATAATAATCGGCATCTTTGATTTTTTCAAAATAAGCTTCTTTCAGATATCCGGTATCGGTTATATAAACTAATTTTTCATGTGCATCTGAAATAATATAGCCTAAGCATTTGACATCATGAGAAAGACGAATGCTTTCAATCGTAAATGATTTGATGTGAAAGCATTCATCTTCGTGAATAAATGTCTGATGAATTAATCCCAGATCTTCTTCGCAATACACGTCAAGTTTCTGAAATAATTTCAAACATGAGATATGATCACTGTGAGTATGCGTAATCAAGCAGGCATCTAATGAATCAATATTCATATGAATATCATTGAACCTTTTTAACAAATATTTCTGATTTGTACCGCAATCAATCACGATACGTGTCTCATCATTAAAAATAACACAGCAGTTGCCTTTTGATCCGGATGCTAACAGAGAAAACTTCATGTTAGCCTCCTATGTATGGCCATGGATACAGACTGGTTGAAGGTCCTCTGCGTATTTCAAAATGGATATGCGGTCCGGTAGCTCTTCCTGTCATACCGATCTGTCCGATTACTTCACCTTTTGAAACAGTTGTTCCAACATTGAAATAACATGGACGGTTCATATGTCCATAATATGTATAAAAACCATTGTTGTGATTAATAATGACATAGTATCCTGTTACTGGGCCATAGCCGGTTTTATATATTGTTCCACGATCGGCAGCCTTTACTGGGCCATAACGGTTATATCGATTTTGAACATCCAATGCTTTATGTCCATAGTAGCAGCCCCATCCACAGCTGATTGTAGCATTATCAGTTGGCAGACGGAAATTTCCGGATCCAACATTAGGAATGACCATAGTACCAATAACCACAATTTCCTGCTGCGGATATTCCAGCTGAAGACGAGATATCTCTACCGTCTTATCCGTTACTAATTCTCCATTGACATAGGTTTCTTTATACTGAACACGATAACTGCCCACTTTATAGGATTGCTTGACATAGCGTTGTCCTTCACGAAGAGTAGGGTCATATTCATACTTTGTATCAGATGGATAATCCGGTTCCACCGCAACACGCTGTTTCACAACTTCCAGTGAAATCGGTGAATCGATTTCACTTACATTCAGTTCTTCCCCAACTTGTAAAAGCTGGTTTTCAGATTTCAGTTTATCAGAATTGACAGAAAGCAGATTCATGACAGAAACTCCTGCTTTACTGGCAACCCCCTGAATCATGTCTCCCTCTTCTATTGTGTAATACTTAGGTTCATAGTCATATCCAAAGCTTAACCATGTGATACATTCATCATAATTCTTTAAAACCAGATCTATCGGTACCAATTCATGACTGATTTTCGCAGAATCAAGATATTGATAACTGACATCTAGTAAATTATCTTTGGAATATGTCGAAACACTTTGACGATTATCGAGTTTTTTCTTGGTTTCACTTGGATCTATACCATTGCTCTCCAAAAAATTCAAAACAAAATCTTCACGGGCTTTCATAAAGTCATCACTGTTTTGAACATAAGCAATACTGCCATTTGAAAATTCAATCTTATATCCCATAATGGAGAAATAATTGTTATCTTCGAGATAAGCAAAAATCTCCTCATCCTTGTCTTCAGCTTCTAAATTGCTTAAAGATACCGACACATGAATATCTTCTCCAAGACCTACCTGCGTATCTGGAAAACTCTCAGCATATTTTTCATTATAAATACGATCCAGAAAAGCCTGATATTTATCCATATCATGAACAATGCCTAAAAGATCTTCTTTATAATAAATTGACATGACTTCTTTTTCTTTGCCTTCTTCAATATATTTTTGAGATATGATTCCTCCGGTATTCAATTCTTGATTCGCAGTTAAATCAAACTCAATATTATTTTTCGGCGTAAGAAATGTAATTACGGCAGCACCGGCTGCCAGTGCTGATAAAAGTGCAATTTTTTTCAGCATTTCGTCACCTCCTATTTTTCAGGGTTAAAGAAAGCATTAATCTCCTTCGCAAACATCAAGCTTAAACGGCGTGTAGCACCATTACGATGTTTGGCGATATCCACATCTACTTCATCAATTGAATTTGAATTTTCTTCTTCTTTCTTCTGATATGAATCACGATACAAAAACATAACAATATCGGCATCCTGTTCAATAGAACCTGATTCACGCAAATCTGAAAGCATTGGATGCTTATCCTGACGGGTTTCCACACCTCGGCTGAGCTGTGATAAAGCAATAACCGGTACATCCAATTCTCTAGCCAGGGCTTTCAGAGAACGGGATATTTCACTAACTTCCTGTTGACGATTATCTGCGTTTGAACGTGATGATGAGGAAATCAACTGTAAATAGTCAATAATAATCAAATCCAGTCCATGTTCTGATTTAAGTTTGCGGCATTTTGAGAAAATATCGCTCATTTTGATCATTGCAGAATCATCTATATATATTTGTGTTTTGCTGATTTCACTTACAGCATCCTGAATGTGATTCATCTCATCATTTGTCAGATAACCGCTTCGTATTTTATTGATAGGCACTTCACTTTTAGCTCCCAAAATACGCTGCATGAGCTGTTCACAAGGCATTTCCAAAGAGAAAATAGCAACTGCTCCCTGATTTCTCAGGCTTGATTGCAGCGCAATATTCAATGCAAAAGCAGTTTTTCCGACTGATGGACGAGCTGCCAGAATAATCAAATCTCCTCTTTGAAAACCGTTCGTTGTCGCATCCAAATCAATATAACCGGTTTTAATCCCCGTAATTTTTTCTGTGCTGGAACGAAGCATCTGTATTCGGTCCATGACACTTCTTAATATTTCAGCACTGCTTCTGAAATCTGTTGTTCTTCTTTGGCGAGTCACATCCAGAATACTTCTTTCCGCTTCATCCATCAAAGCATCTAAAGGTTTTGTGTTCTCAAAACTTTCAGCTTCGATTTTTTGCGCTGTTTCGATCAGTTTGCGTATCTGGGCACGACTTTTTATTACTTCAATGTATGTGGTTGCGTTCGCACTGCTGATTGCTGTTTCCGTCAGTTTCAGAATATAATCTGCTCCACCTACTAAATGAAGTTGCTGCGTATCATTTAACCGGGTAACCAAGCCAACCGGTTCTACAGGTGAACCCTGTTCTATCAAATAGGTCATGGCACGAAACAGTCGCTGATGACTCTCTTGAAAGAAATCTTCAGCCACCAGATCATGATCTTTCACATCCCTCACCACTTTTGGATAAACCAGCATCCCTCCCAGGATAGCCTGCTCAGCTTCTAATGATGAGGGCAGCTGTTTTGAATGTACTGACATACAACCTCCTATTTTTCACTTACATGTACTTTTATCTGTCCGATTACCTTATTACGATATAAATCAACTTTCACAAAAGTCACACCACAGGAATTGATACTTTCGTTATCTATGAATTTTCTTTTATCAACATGGATTTGATGCTTCTTCATCAGTTCTTCGCTGATTTGTTTGCTGGAAACGGAACCAAATACACGACCGCCCTCACCGCATTTTACTTTGAATTCCAGTGTTATATTTTCCAGCTTTTTCTTGATTTCATTGGCTTGGGCTTCTTTTTCAGCTTCCAGTTTTGCTTCTTCCTGTTTCTGCTGAGCTAAGATTTCCTTGCTTCTTTCGGTAGCTGCAACTGCCAAATTCTGTTTAATTAGAAAATTACGGGCATATCCGTCACTGACATCTAACATATCCCCTTTCTTTCCTACTTTTTTCACATCACTCAGTAAGATGACTTTCATGGTTTGTTTCCTCCTTTAATGTTTCTTCAATATGTTGAATCAATTCATTCTCGATATTTTCAACACTTGTATTTTCTCTTTGCAGAGCAGCGGCACTGAAATGACCGCCTCCATTCATTTTTTCCATGAGTTTCTGCACATTCACTTTTCCTTTTGAACGTGCTGAAACAGAAACTGTATTCTCTTTTGTATAACCAATCACAAAGCTGGCTTCTATCCCTTTAATCGAAAGCATCGCATCCGCACATTTGCTCATCATTGTCTTTGACAGGAAAGTCTCTGTATTGACAGCGGCAATCATCATATGATCAAATACAACATGACCAAATCGCATAATTGATGACTTTTCTTCAAATTCTTCAATATTCTCTTTGATCAGATCTTCAGCCACATTTGGATCAACACCCAGATTTCTTAAAACCGCACAGGCTTCAAAAGTACGCACTCCTGTTCTCGCTTTAAAACGATTTGAATCAATCAAGATTCCTAAGTACAAAAATGTTGCTTCCTGTGGAGAAATATCTACGGCATGCGGCATATAGGCTAAAAATTCCGTAATTAATTCACTTACACTGCTGGCACTTGTTTCCACATATACAAGCAGCGGATTATCAATAAACTTTTCACTGCGGCGATGATGATCAATCAAAATCACTTTTCCGGCCTTATCAAGTACTCCTAATGCATTACAATGATCCGGGTTATGGAAATCAGCTGCAATTACCAAATCATCATTTTTCATCATTCGAACAGCTTCTGCTTCACTGATAAAATGATGTCTGTCTTTTAATTCTGGTCCAAAATAATGAATGGCTTCTAAGCATTGTTCCTCAATACCGCCTGACTCACTGACTATGTATACGGGTTTTTGATAACCGGCAGCAATTCTGCTTAACGCTAAATTAGCACCCATACAATCAAAATCCATATTTTTATGCCCGACAATGAAAACACTATGAGCCTCCTGTAAGGCATCACGAACAGCTTTTGCCATAACTCTGGCACGAACACGCGAACGTTTTTCTGCCGCTTCAGAATTTCCTCCATAATACTTGACTTCACCTTCATCTAACCTGACAGCTACCTGATCACCACCACGATTTTGTGTCAGTTCAATCAGTTCCATCACCGTTTCATCCAATTCAGCAAGTGTTCTCTTTCCACGTGCAAATGCCATTGAGCAAGTAACATTCACTCCGATTTCATTACTGTTTTCACGGATGGTATTTAGAATTGAAAACTTGTTCTCCAAAATATTCTGATAGATTTCTTCATTTAAGATGACATAAAATCGATCTGAGCGAATACGGCGTATGACCATATTGTTTTCCTTTGCCCAGTCAATAACCGGCTGACGCAGTCCCATATTCATCTTGGAATTCATGGTTTCATCTTCATACTGACTCACTTCCAGATAATTATCCAGCTGAATCAGGCCCAATACACTTTTTTCATTGTGATAAAGCACTTTCAGATTTTCACATTCTGTTACATCCTTCACATAAAGAACTGTTGAATTCTCTTTTTGAGTAATTTCATAAATGTACTCACCATCATGGATCGTAACTACATCTACACCATCAATAAATAAATCGTTGATAGCTGGATTCCAACTGCTTAATTTTTTTCCAATCAGCTGTAGACCTCTGCTGGCTAAAAAATCATTAAACCATGTCACGATTAAATTTTCATCATAAACAAGAATCCCTACTTCACCAAACAACAGGGCATCTTTTGCATCATTACCTAAAATTCTTGACAGATTCAAATCACGGTTTTTCTTCTCGCGATCATAGCGAATCATCACCCATACAACTAAAAACACATTAAAAGCAATTAATACACTCATTAAAATGATCGTTTGAACATCAATGTTTAAAACAGCCAAAAGTCCTAATATTAATATTTCACATATCAGCAAAATAACGAGCTGAAATTTAAAATTTTCCAGTTTGTCCATACAAACCCCTCTTTCTTATCCTGCCATCCATCAAACCGTCCGCAATACCTAAAAGCATTACAAACGGCCATAAAAACGGCACAATCAGACATAAGAAGCTGCACCACTTTGGTAAAGAGCGCATGCATCTCACTACTATCATACCATAAATGAAATTAACGATAAACAGGGTGAGATAGAAAAAAGCAAGAATAAATTCAATCGTATCACTGACTTCCACTTGTCCCATAAGCATCATCAAGCCCATTGAAACAAGTCCCCCAACAGCTAAACTCTTTGGATAAACAAAGCCTAAATCAAGCCGAATCCTATCAACACTCATCTTCATTTTTATAAAAATTACATGTGATAAAAGATGCACACAAAGACTTTCCATGACAACTAAAAGCAGAAATGAAGTAATATCCATTACATGAAATAATGTCTTGGCATCCATGAATAGAACGATTTTATATCCAAATATCTCCATATTTTCAATCATGGATATGAATTCATTTCGTGTCGCTACTAAATCATACCCAAAAAAAGCAGCAAAAACATACATAGAAATCAGATAAGAGAAAAAAGTAATCCCAATCGTCCAAAATAAGCATTTACTCTGACTCCATTTTTTATGAACACCCTGTCCATATACAACGCCTAAAAGCATTGCACTGAACAGATAAAATACACTCTGAGGCGTTGAAACCATAAACGCAATAAATAATGTGCTGACAAATACCATCCAGGCATATTTGGCTTCATAACGCGCAGAATATAAAATCATCGGTATACTTAAGACCCATGCGAGATACGAAGTTAATGCCCCTGCAAATTGTCTGTCCAGAATTAAAAAGACAGCAATCAAAGCACACATCATGGCTCCTTCGGTTATTTTTCTGGTTTCTGATTTCATACAATCCTCCTATACAAGAAAACCTCCATCATTTGACGGAGGTTCATTGCCATTAGTCAGCTACGTAAGGTAACAAAGCCATCTGGCGAGCGCGTTTGATTGCAGTTGCAAGCATACGCTGGTACTTAGCGCTAGTTCCTGTCACACGTCTAGGAATGATCTTTCCATTTGCGCTAATGAATCTTTTTAATAATTCAGTATCTTTATAGTCGATTTTTTCGATTTTGTTTTTTGTAAAATAACAAACTTTTTTACGACCCATTCTCTGTTTTTTGAATGCCATTTTGCTTCTCCTTTCTTACCTAAAACGGTAAATCATCACTTGCGATATCAAGCGTGTCACTTCCAAAATCACTTTCATATGTCTGCATATTCGACTGATAAGTCGAAGGCTGCTGCATTGAAGGCTGATAAGCTGGAGCTGATGGTTGACTATCGCGTTTCTGTGCTAAGATCTGTACACTGTCACAAACTACCTCTGTTACATATACAGTACGATCGCTCTGATCTTTATAGCTGCGTGTCTGAATTCTGCCTTCTACTCCAAGCAGTGCTCCCTGTTTCACGTAATTTGCCATAAAATCAGCGCTCTGTCTCCATGCCTGACAGTTGATGAAGTCAGCGTTCTGACCACCTTCCTGGTTGCTGGAGAATCTTCTGTTGCATGCTAAAGTGAAGCTGACAACAGAAATACCAGAACTTGTCTTTCTTAGTTCAGGGTCCTTGGTAATACGACCCACAAGTACCACACGATTGATCATATTAGTCTTCTTTCACGATCAAGAAACGAACAACGTTGTTGTTAATGCGGGCTAAACGATCGAATTCAGCAATACCTTCATTGTTAGCAGTAATTTTGATTACCACATAGTATCCTTTTTTCTCATCGTTGATTTCATAAGCGAATTCTCTAAGTCCCCATTCATCAACATTGTCGATTGTACCGTCATGGCTAGTGATGATAGCATGTAATCCGTCCATTGTTTCCTGACGAACTGCATCTTCAAGATTAGCTTTTAAAATGTACATGATTTCGTACTTTTTCATTGAGTACACCTCCTTATGGTCATTTGGCCCAAGAGTAGTTGAGCAAGGAGTAAATATCAGATATCTACTCGCCCCATTAGTATAAACAAAAACAACCTGAAATGCAAGTTTTTTTTCACTTTTCATCCTTATATATGGAATCATTTTCCTTTAACAGTCTATAAGTTCTTATTCGCATTCTGCATGTTTTATGCTATAATAATTCCATGTTGACTTTTAAACAAAAAACTTTGATCTATTTAACTGCTGTTTCTGCAGGAACCCTATTAATATCAAATCTTGCTGCCATAAAGCTATGGAATTTCTTTGGTATTGCTGTTGATGGAGGTGTTATTGTTTTTCCATTAACCTATATTATCGGAGATATCATCATTGAATTTTATGGGAAGAAAATTGCCAAAAATATTGTTTTTGCTGGTTTTTTTGTAAATATCATCGCTGTGATTGTTTTCTATATCGTGATATTGCTGCCGGCATATGACGGCTGGCAGATGCAGGCTGCATTTGAAAGTATCCTGGGATTTACACCTCGCATTATTTTGGGATCATTAATTGCTTATGTCAGCTCAAATCTATTTAACAACCTGATCTTTACGAAACTTAAAAACAGTCAAGGTTTGTTTTCCAAAAGTTTTATTGCCCGTGCGCTTGGTTCTTCAGCTTTTGCTCACCTGATTGATTCCGCCATATTTGAAACGATTGCTTTTTTCGGTGTGTTGCCTTTCAATGAATTTTTGGCACAGGCATGTTTTGCTTATTTACTGGGTATCGGTTTTGAAATTGTTTTATCGCCTATTGAAGCGATTCTTGCAGATAAATTAAAAGGAAAGATGACAGATGAGTGAATATAAAAACAACAATACATTTAGTTTTGAAATTACTAAAAGAATTCCCGGTTCGCTTGGCCGTGCTGGAATTATTCATACTCCGCACGGTGATATAAAGACTCCTGCTTTTATTTCTGTGGGCACAAAAGGTGAAGTTCGATTTGTCTCCATGACGGATCTTAAAAAAATCAATGCTCAGACTATGCTTAGCAATGGCTACCATTTACGTAATATTTCCCCTGAAATTGCTGCTTCAGGCGGTCTAGCCTCCTGGTCGGGTTGGGATGGACCTACAATGACTGACTCGGGTGGTTTCCAAGTGATGTCCCTAGGAAGCGGTCTGGGAAAAGTTGTCAGCATGGAGCGAGAAAAAAATGTTATCAACACTGATCCAAAAGAACGCCTTGCCCATGTGAGTGAAGACGGTGTCAGCTTTCTTGATCCATTTACCAATCAGGAAGACTTCATTGGTCCAGAAGAATCTATGCAGATTCAATGTCGTATCGGTGCTGATATTCATATGGCATATGATGAATTGACCTCTTTAGCAGATAGCTATGATTACAATGTGGAAGCTTTAGCCCGAACAGAAAGATGGGCTTTAAGAAGCCTTGAAGAACACCAGAAGCTCTGTGACAGTCTTGGCTACCATCAAGCTCTCTATGGTGTTTTACAAGGTGGCCGCTGGGAGGATCTTCGCCGCTCTACAGCAAAGAAAATGGCTCAGATGGATTTTGACGGATATGGCCTTGGTGGTGCTTTCCTCAAAGAAAGTCTGGGTGATATCCTTCGTTGGTGTAATGAAGAGCTTCCCGAAAGTAAACCGCGTCACCTTCTTGGCCTTTCCCGTCCTGATGATATCTTAATCGGCATTGAAATGGGTGCAGATACATTTGACTGTGTTGCACCAACACGAGAAGCAAGACATGGAAAAATCTATACAAGACATGGAAACATCAACATTACAAAATTTGCTGACAGTGATGAAAAACTGGATGAAAACTGTGACTGTCCAACATGTCAGGCAAACTGGACACGCGGTCAGCTGAGAGCTTTGTTAAAGTCACAGGATCAAGAGAAAAAACGCCAGTACTATAACCTGGCTTCGATGCATAATCTTCGCTTCATAATCCGTTTAACTGAAGAAGCTCGTGAAGCTGTCATCAATGGAAATTTTAAAGAATACAAAGAAGAGTTTTTAAATAATTATTTTCATAAATAGAGGGGTGAATTATC
>CAMEIZ010000008.1 GCA_945919165.1 uncultured Traorella sp. | reverse complement strand
AAGTAATATTGATTTTTTGAATAAGAAATATGGCATTCTTGATAAAGGCAATATCTTAACATTGACATTAGGATTCAACAGATAAAAATTTTTACCATTCTCGTATTCCTGCTTATTTCCATTTTGAAAACTAAAATGTTTTGTTGTTTCCAGATTCATTCTATTAGCAACATCCTGATTTGACAAAACATAGATTTCAAATGACATTTTCTCATAATCCATATTACTGAAAATAAAATCAACTTGATTTTCATCAGCAATACGTTGTAATTTCTTAAAAAATTCATCATCCGATTCTTGATTCATCGAAGGTTCAAATTCAACGTATTTTGTAACTTTGTTATCACTGAACCCAAAACAATGATAAATATCTGAAACATCTTTTTCTGTAAACGCAAAATACACACTGATAAACAAAATAATATTGATAATAATTGTTAATCCATGCAAGTATTTTTTCATATTCTACTCCTTTTATAAAGAAAAGATAAGGCAAGCCTTATCCTCAATAGACATAATAAGAGTGTTGGTGTTCTACATAAGGCCCTATATTATGCATAGATTCGATTGTAGCACACTTTCAGCAATAGCTACTTCTGTATTATAGTTTAAAATTTTGATCCCAGCACCTACTGTTCTTAAATATCTTTCAGAATAAGATGTCCAATGATGACGTGTTTCAGTATAATATCCGCCTTGATATGAATGAAACGATGAAGAATCTTCAAACTCATCAGCTTTCACTTGTCCACTTGCCAATAAAGTTAAAAGTAATAATTAAGAAAGCATTTTACGCATAATTTTTCACTCCTTTTCTCATGCTTCTACTATTTTAACGAATAACGATATTAAAAATGTAAGTTTGTTTGAAAGGCCTTTCATAATCATATATTACAATATAAATATATTATTGTCAATATTTATCATACTTTTATTTTATATTATTTCTTGTTTAAATATTAAATAAAATGATTCAGTTTAAACATAACCGAATCATTTTTCAAGTACAACTCTTTGATTGTTTTCACAGATTTTTTCTATATTACAGTCACTAATTAAATAAGCTTCTCCATAAAGTTCTTCTATTCCATCATGACCATACAGATAACTGCCATCTCTTAGGGCATAAAACTGATGTCCTTTAGAATCAGGATATATGATTTCTTCGTATTCTTTTAAGCCATCGATAAGATTCTCACCATCTTGTGTGTAATGAGGGATAATCATCGTTTTTGTGATCCCCAATCCCAAAAGAAAACGACGATAGTTCTGATCTGTTGCCTCACGATCTCTTTCAGGTGGCGCATAGACTATTTTACTGGCATTCATTGAACCTGCACTGATGCCTATGATCACACCCTTATAGTTTTGAAGAAGCTCTTTGAGATGGATATCATGAAAGTATTGATTTTGAGTTGGAACATGACCTCCTGCCAAAATAATCAGATCAGCTTCCATCAGAAATTGTTCAGTTTTATTTCGATTTCTGCTATCCATAATTTGAAAGTATTCAAATATAAACCCTGCTTCCTCAAAGCTGTTTTTCAGTTGATATCCGTACATTTCCGTTATTTCAATATCATAAGGATCTGAGCAGAAATACAGCGCTTTTAGTTTTCTGTTTGATAAATACTTATTTAAATGGTCAATAAAGCCATTCGCCGGATTTAACTCATTGGTAATGGGAATATCCGGACTGCTTGTCAGAAAGTAAACCATATTCTGCCTCCATCTTTATTCTAACATTTTATTTTTGAAGCATTGAATTAAGCTGTCGTTCAAGACGAATTAAAGCATTTTCCAAATCTTCATCATTTTGCATCAAAGCATCTAAACGAGATTGTGCTGCCTGCATAATCTGCTTATATCTTTCGGTATTGCGAATTGCTACACCGTTCTCCATAATCTCATGAAGCACATGCATTTCAAAAGTAGATTTTCCTGGATTATCAAGCTTCAAAACATCCATGACATCCGAAGATTGCATCACTTCTTTCAATACTGATACACCTTGTGATGATTTCACTAATTCACTTTGATATGTTTGATCATAACTCAGTTTTTTCATAAATTCCCAAGCTAGATCCTGATGCTTGCTTCTTGAAGACATAGCAATCATTAAAGTATCAATCTGTGATATATTTCCACCCGAAGGTCCTTTTGGCATTGTTATGCAGTCCCATTCAAAAGTAGAATATTTCTTTACTCGCCAAGGGTAAGGCATATAAGTGCGATAATTACTGTAATTCATTGGGCAGAAAACAACCATTCCTTTATCAAACATTTCTGAAGTGACTTTTTCATCATGCAAAAGAACTAATTCACGCATAAACGCACTGGCTTCAATAACGGCTTCTTTACCTAAGCTTACCTGATTTTCTTTTTCTTCGTATATATGTGCTCCATTACTATAAACAGCATCTTCCCAAGTATATCCATAATAGCCAAACTGATCGATCTGGCCATCATGATTACTGTCCTTTGTCACCTTTTCGCAAATTTCATAAAAATCTTCCCAGGTCCAATCGTTGGATGGCATATCAATATTTTCTTTTTCCAGCAATGATTTATTCACAAACATTAGTCTTGGAACACTTTCGTAGGGCAATGCATAAACATTTTGCTGGTTCTTTCCTTCATCAAAAGAAGCAGCATAGTAAGCATCTGTATTTAACTGATCTTGTTCAATAAAACGATTCAGTTTCTGTAGTGTATGATTCTTTGAAAGCGTTGAAAACATATCAGATGTAATAAACATAACATCAGGAATTTGATCCATTAAAATCTGCTTTGCAATATACTCTTCATATTCCTCAGGCCGTATACCGCTTTGATACACAACTTCAACATTAGGATGCTCAGCTTCAAATTCACGAATAACATTTTCTAACATCGAATAACTATCAGATTCAGGAACATCCCAATAGCTGCCAGCCATAACTCCAATTCTCAACTGAATCGGTTGTTTTGATTTCCATATCCAACTAATTGAACCAATCATGATGGCAACTATCACAAAAAGACAAATTCTTTCTTTATTTTTCATCTTTGATTCCTTTCATGACAATCTGATGATTCTGAAGTGCCCATATAGCTAGCTGCGTTCGATCTCTTAAAGTAAGCTTATCTAAAATAATGCTGATATAATTCCGTACTGTTCCTTCAGAAAAACATAACTCTTTTGCTACTTCTTTATTAGATAAGCCGTTACCTACTTTCTCAATTATTTTCCACTCAGTACGACTGATATGTTCAATTTCATCATGATTGACATTTGTATCCATATTGTTCTTTGCCATAGAAGAAAACATTTTCATAGCTTTAATAGCAACATTCGGATGAATCATGCCGCCTCCTGAAACAACAATATGAATAGCTGAATACAATTCCTCTAAAGATACACCCTTTAAAAGATAGCTGCTGGCTCCATATTTTAACGCATCATAGATATATTCATCATCATCAAAAGTCGTTAAAACAATTATTTGAACGTTGGGATATTTTTCCTTAACAATTTTTGTGCAGTTCACACCATCCATTTGCGGCATTCGAATGTCCATCAAAATTACATCTGGCATATTTTGAGGTATTTTTTCTAGCACTTCTTTTCCGTTTTTTGCCAAAGACACAATTTCAATATCTTCTTTTGAACTCAAAAGAATTTGAAGACTGTCACGTATCAGTTCCTGATCATCCGCAATCATCACTTTAATCATTACCCTTCTCCTCTCTGAGCGGCAGCTCAACAATCAGCACAAAACCATCTGTTCCATAGCAGCGCACTTTACCATTTAGTAATTCAACTCTTTCTTTCATATGATGTAAGCCAAAACCTTCATGTACATTCACACAGCCAATTCCATTATCTTCCACGATAAGAATAAGAGTATTTTGATCCATTCCAAATGAAATATATATTTCATTTGCCTTTCCATGACGAACAGCATTCGTTGTACCTTCCTGAATAATTCGGTAAATTGCTTCTTCTTCATCCGGCTGAAAATGAAGACTTGTCAAATGACAGACAAAATGAACCTTAACTCCTGTTGTCTTCTTAAACTCATCGATCATAGAAACCAGGGCTTCTTTCAAGGTATGATTTTCAAGTGCATCAGGTCTTAATTTTTTCACAGAACGACGTACATCTTTCAAGCCATCTTTTGCAACATTAGATAAAACACCCAACTGTATTTTCGCCAATTCTGGATTGATATCCATAATAGTTTGACAAGCTTCAAGTCCCGTTGACAATCCTGTCAAAGTATGGCCTAATGTGTCATGGATTTCTCTGGCAAGACGATTTCTTTCTTTGGTTTCTCCCATTTTTTCTCTTACATCAGCATATTCTTTCAACTGCTCATTCAGATCCTTCAATTCAAGATTCAATAACTGAATCCTGCGGCTTTCACTTAGCTGATCTTGAATTAAAAACAGCATGTAGAGTATAAAAAGCACGATACAAGAAGTCGTCATCACACTGTTGACAAGAGCAAATAAGGATTTTGCCTGAGCACTGTATACAGATAAATATTCGACAAAACCGGCCACCGGAAAAAAGATACTGACGATATCATAATTGGTTGAGATAAATAAAATGACCATGATGAGCAAAGAGATACCTTTATTTCCTTTTTTTCGGGTCATTGACATCATATTGGCTATCACAAATAACAAAATGGTATTACTGGCAAAAGAAATTGTCCACATCAAAAACAAACAAATCGTAATTTCAAGTATTAAAACAAACAGCACATTACGTATATTTTCTTCTAGCAAGCTTCTTAATTTCATAGCAATCAGTAATAACATAAAGCCCAGCAAAGCATAAACAGGTCTTTTGGTATAGGCAATTGGAATAACACTTACATTTTCAATGAAAGAATAAGCCTGATTACCTGATAACAAAAATCTTGTTGTAAAAAAGATACATGTACTGATATAAATAATCTGTAGAAATGAGAATAAACCCATTAGCCAATAAGCCAGATTCAAGCGATCTTTGCTTTCAGATAATATATTCATTACTGCCACCCCGCTAAAGAATAATGATCTACATTTTCTTTCTGAATCAGATTCACTTCAATTTTTTCCTCAGCCAAATTCGTTTCACCATTTAATAAATGGTAAGCACTTTCCACCGCTTTTTTGGCCATTTTCTTCGGGTATTGAGCAACAGTCCCCATCATAAACCCATCTTTGACCAACACTTTTGCTTCCGGTGTACCATCCACTCCATACACCATGACCTTTTCTAGTTTATTTACTTCCTGTAAGGCTGCAATAGCTCCTAAAGCTGCAGGATCATTTAAAGACATAACTACATCAAAATCAACATCCTCCTGCAAAAGTTTTGTTACCATTGGCATTGCTTTCTCTAATTGTCCTTCACATTCAATAAGATCAACAACATGATATTGCGGAAATTCTTTGATTGTATCCATAAAACCTTCAATGCGTTCTACTGCCGAATAAGCTGCCTGATGTGTCAAAATCAATATTTCTGCTGAATTTTGATGTTTCATCATATCTTGTGCACATAATACACCTGCCTGATAATTGTCAGATACCACCGTATAATCAACATAATCATTTCCATTATATACATTGGTATCGACAGCAATTATGATCAATCCTTTCTGTTTTGCTTCTTTGAGCACTTCCTCAAGTCCTTTGGAATCAACAGGATTAACAATCAACACTTCACATCCTTGCTCTATCATATAATGAATCTGTTCGATTTGCCTATCTAAGGACAGCTGCGGATCCATTGTTAATAAAATATCTCCATTAGCCTCAATAAGATTACGCATTTCATTGTCAATTACCTCAAAAAAAGGATTATTCAGCGTCATATAAGTTGCACCAAATTTAACAGTTCCCGGCTTCATTCCTACAAGCTGTGTCCCAGCATAATGAATCATCTGCGAACCAAGCAGAATTATTAATCCGATGGCAGCAACAAATACGCCAAAAATTTGAACTTTTCTTTTCATTAAAATTCTCCTTTTTTTATTTAATTTATACGCTTAAATGATGAGAATAATTATTCTTTATCAAGTTTGATCGAATCATACGCACCTAAATCAAAAACTTCATAACCTAAATCAGTTAAAGTTTGAAAAGCAATTCCGCTTCTGTTTCCGCTTCGGCAATAAACGATAATCGTTTTGTTTTTATCCAGAGCAACATTTTCATCAATCTGATCATATGGAATATTCAAAGCATCTACAACATGACCTTGATCATATTCTTCTTTCGTTCTTACATCGACAATTACATAATTATTCTCTGACAGCAACTTTTCTAAAATATCATCTTTTGAAATATTCATTTCTGTTTTTTTATGGTTCGTACAACCGCTGATGAACAAACAAATGATAATCAATAATTTTTTCATGCTCATATCTCCTCATATTTATTATACACGAAGAAACAGAAAAAGTCTTACATCAAGACTTTTTCTGTTTGATTAATATTGCAGTTGTGGATCAAAGAATCCAATTAGAACACCAACGAAAGCAATGACAACCAAAAGCAGCATTACTTTGAGTGGTGACATTTTTTTCTTTGCAATCAGATACCAGCATAAGAGTACAAAAATAGCTGTCAATCCTTTCGGCAAAACTGCATTGATTTGATCATTTAAATTCAAATAAGCTTCACCTGTTTGAGGATTTACCATTTCAAATACCGTTGTTACATTTACCCAGGTAGCAGCTACTGCACCAATTACCATACTTCCCAGCATCATGACGGATTCACGAAGCGCCATTGATTTCTCTCCTGTTAAGAATTCAACTGCTTTACCTCCGAATTCATACCCTTTGAAATACAGCATGCGCATTCCCACGGTAACAATCACATTCCATACCAATGCATAGAAAACAGCACCAAGAGGAGATCCTCCTGTTGATAATCCTAAGCCAATTCCCAAAAGTAAAGGAATCAGCACTCCGACTACTAATGAATCACCGATGCCGGCTACCGGTCCCATCAGTCCAGCACGAAGTCCATTAATTGTTTCCGCATCAACATTTTCACCATTTGCTTTTGCTTCTTCAAGACCTGCTGTAACACCTACGATAACCGTACCAAGCTGAGGCTCGGTATTAAAGAAAGCTGTATATGTTTTCAAGGCTTCTTTTTGTTCTTCCTTTGTTTCATATAATTCTTCTATAATTGGCAGCATGGCACACAAATATCCAAAAGTCTGCATATGTTCCTGTGAGAAACATGTCAGATGACCATAGTACCAGTTACGAAATGATTTATTGAGTGCTTTTTTGATATTTTTTTCATCTTAAATGTCCTCCTCTTCATCCAAATCAGTCATTCCTGCAGGAACTTTTTTTAATGCGATAGTTTTAATTTGATAATTCATCAGTGCAAACATAGCAGCAATAATTGTTGCAACAACTAAGTTGATTCCTAATGAAGCCGCAAGTGCAAATCCAACAAAGAAAGGAATGAAATCAACTGCCTTTAAAATGATCTGTTTCAAAAGTATAGCAATTCCGACACATGGGAGCAATGAACCAACTGTAAAAATCGTCTTCATAGCAATTCCATCCATCGGCAATACTTCCTTGATTGTATCGACCATTCCGGCCCCAGCCATACAGATCAGGAAAGTTGGAATGAATGAGCATACCAAATGTGATATCCAAGGTAAAACCATATCCACTACATAAAGCTTTTTGAATTCTCCTTCTTCAACTGCTTTCCAGCCTATATGCTGCCAAATCAGATTCATAGTAGCAGTTCCATAAAACAAGACTGTACCCAGTGTTCCAACCATGGCACCAAATGAAGTCGCAAGCCCAATACCATCTGGACTTCCTGCATCAAGACCATATGATTTCAAAGCCAACATAGCTAACGGAATTCCAATATAGCTGACAGCACGCACATCGGCAGAAACTGTTCCCCCCGGAGTAACAAGTGCAATATAAAGCAATTGCATAGCTGCACCTACTAAAATACCAGTTCTAACATCATGTAAGATTAATCCGCATACCAGACCACCAACCAATGGTCTTCCCAGCGTATAATTTCCTATAGCACTTCCCCCCATACCCGGCATACTTGCCAGGCATGCAAACAATCCTAATAAAGCTGCCTGTAATACATTAATTTCCATAACTTATCTCCTTCATTAATAACCAAACTGATTTTTAAATTTGTTCCAGTTTCCAATACTTACATCCGGAAGCAAACGGAATTCAACATCATATCCAGCTTGAGCAATAGCTTCAAGAGCATCTGCTTCTTCTTTTGTGAGAGATTGATTATTTCCTAATTTCACTGAATCAGGGCGATCATTGCATGGCCCGATTACGACTTCATTCACAGAACATTTAAATCCCTGATCCACTAGTATTTTCTTCATATCGATCGGATTTTTAGTAATCAGGAAATAACGCGAATCAGAATTCAGCACTTTCTCGCATTTCTTTTCCCATTCTTCCATCGTCCAAATAAACGTTTTCTTTCCACTGGCACTCTTATATGCAGCTTTCAAAACACTATTATTAGCTGCAGCATCGTTTACAGCAACGATCCCATCACATGGGTATTCAAGCGCCCATCTTGTACATGTTTGACCATGAATCATTCGGTCATCTACTCGAATAAATGATACTGACATTTTTCATACCTCCTTTAGATTTCATCTTCTTCACTGTTTGTCAGTTCTAGTTCCTTAATTGCCATCCTAGCTTCCTGCAGAGCAATTATTTTTGCATTTTCCAAATCATCTTTCATTAAAACTGCGTTCAGTGCCATGGCTAAGTTCATACCACCAAGCACAAGAGCATTTTTCAAAAATCCTTTTTGTTCCATGCAGTTCATCAATGTTGTTAATGGTGATCCACCAATCAAATCAGCCAAAACAACAAATTGATCTTTTTCATTAAATTGTTTTAGTGTTTCATTCACCCTTTTTGCCAACGAAGCAACATCCTCACCGCTTTCAAGTCCAATACTGATCACATCGTCTCTTTCCCCAATAAACATCGTTAATGCTTGATGTAATCCAGAAGCAAATCCTCCATGTGAAATCATGATTACGTAGTTCATACTGACCTCCTTATTGAATACGCTCACATTATAAACAACCAAAAAAAAACATGAAACTTAAGTTTGTCAGTTCTTTTTATCAACTTTTGTCATGATTTTACTGACAAATGTCATATCTTTTTCTTTCTAAAAAAAATAAAAAGTCAAAAAGCCTAATAGTATTTGAAACTAGTCATGACAAATGTCATTTTGTATCATTATGATTATTTTGAAAAAAAATATTTTTTCCGCTATACTGTTGGCATCAGGAGGAATTATATGAATCAAATTAAAATGCTTGTTTTTGATGTTGATGGGACTCTATATGATTTAAAAAAACATGAAATTCCTTTGTCAGCTATAGACGCCATTCAAAAAGCAAAAGAAAACGGATATTTATTTGTCATTGCAACCGGAAGAGCTCATTATGGATTAGGAAAAGCTCTTAATGACTTAAAACCGGATTATATTCTCTCTGTTTCCGGAGGAATGGTCGTAAACAGTCATCATGAGATCATTTCTCATCATGATTTCACGAAAGAAGATGTTGAAGAATTGCTTGATTTTTGTCATGAAAATGAAGCCGGACTGGTTTTTAAATTTATGGATCACATGTATATTTATCAGCATCCTGAAAAGATTGACTGGCTGAAAGGACAAATGGAAAGTGATATTGGAAAAGAACCTTTTATTGATTGCCCCCAGCAAAATGCTCATCACTTCAGCCTTCCGCAAAGTGCCTGTATTCATGCTGACCCCATTCAGGTACAAAAAGCTTTTGGCAATCATCCCAGAATTGAGTTTGTACAATATTCAAAAGATGGTTATGATATTGTATTAAAAGGAATTAATAAAGGAGTAGGTTTAAAAGAATTACGAAACTTTTTAAAATTAAAAAAAGAAGAAGTAGCATGTTTTGGTGATAATTTCAATGATCTGGAAATGATGGAAGAAGCCGGTTTCAGTATCGCCATGGGAAATGCCATTGATGAAATAAAAAACATGGCTGATTACATCACAACTTCTTCAGATCAAGACGGTATTTATCACGCCTTAAAATATTTACATTGTTTTTAATACTCATTTTTTAATAAAAAAACATCCAAACAAAAAGCATGATCTCGTTTTTTTTGAAATCATGCTTTTTTTAATCAAAAAGATTAATTTTTTTGTTTTTTCTTATTTCCAACTAACGCTACAGCTATACCTGCAAGTGCAACGAAAGCTAATCCGATATACCAAGTAATATGAGAATTATCACCTGTATTTGGGTTATTTGGTGTTACAGGAGGTTTTGGATCTTTTTCAACATGAATGATATCCTGATCAACCATATCTCTTTCTACTGCAGTATCTGCATTGTCGAGTTCTTCATAAGTTGTCGTAATAGCAACATCTTTGCCCTTTGTTGATGGATCGGCAGTGAATGTTAATGTCAGAGTTACTCCTTCATCAGTAACAGCTTCAGTAGCTGCAAATGCGAAATAGATTGTTTTGGTTCCATCTTCATCTGTTTCAACCTTGAGATTTAAATCTTCCAATTCAAATAATCCGGCTGTTTCAGCTGTAACAAGAGTTAACTCATTTTCATTAAAGCTGACTGCAATACGTCCATTGGTTAGCGGATTTTCATCTTTTGCCAGCGTATAAGTAACTGTTCCATCTTTTATTGAAGCAGTCGAATCAACAGCTTCATCAGAAGCGAAAACGGGAGTTGTGACAAAGCATAATGCAATGACATTAATCGTCATTAAAATAGATTTCATGATGTTTTTCATTAGTCATTCACCCCTTTATCAAGCTTCATATCAATTTTTTCAATAGGTTTATTTTCATAATCCTTGATTTCTACAGCATTGCCTGTAATACCCTTATAAGAGTAAGATTGTAATTCAGTACCAATTTGGGCTGCATCCATTAAACCACAATATGTATTGCCATCATCTGCAACACTAATCAGCTTAGCAGCTCCATTTGTCATATCAATTCCTACAAAGTAAGAAGCATAGCCCGGACCCATTGCAGCCCAGAACAGATAATTGACATCTGGGTTGTACATTAATGAGCATCCTAAATAATAGCTAGGCAATCCGGTTTGAGAAATTAGTTCATATGTTCTTGCTTCACCTGTATAAACATCAAAGGTTAACAGATAAATATCTCCAGCTGTTGTTGATACTGCCATAATTTCCAACAGACTTCCACCGGAATACTTATGTCCAACATAAGTAATACCATTTACATTGGCACCGCCACAGTATTCAGAGAAATCCAAAACATTGTAGTTTTCAAGATCATAGGTTTCAAACCAGATGACATAAGGTCCATAAGTTCCATATGCAAATGCACTATCTTCACCTCTGGCCATATCGGTCAAACTGAGTCCGCCAACATCTTCTCCAATAACGCCTAAAGTTCCCAGATAAGATAAATCAGAGCCCAGGTAATAATCGATTTGACCATCAAATGTACATGCTAATACAAGTGGTCCCCAAGCAGTAGCACTTAAATAATCTCCGCTTTCTGCCAGAACTTTATGATTTTCAGCATCTGAAGCCTTGAAAGAACCCCAGTCTACTGTTTCACCGATCATTAATCCGACAAAATCCTGATCTACTTTGGTAACTGTAACCGTACAGCTATCTGATAAATGATTGCCATTTGTATCAACAGCAACAGTCGTTGCAGTGATTTCAGCAGTTCCTTCACTTAATCCGTAAACAATACCTGTTTCATCTACAACAGCTACTTCTTCATTTGAGCTTGACCAAACAACATCTGTATCAAGAAGTGTTTCAGGAAGAGCATAAGCTATTACTTCCATCTGACTGCCGACAAACAGTTGGGCTTCTTGAGGAGCCACGATGACACCTGTTGTGTATTCAGTATCTGACTCAGATGTATTATTCACACGATAAGTTGTCATATTTCCTGCATAGTCAACAGCAGCAACATATACAACTTTTTCAGGAATTTCAATTACCGTTCGGTTAATATCATTAACAGTTGTCTGATTTACAGCGTAACGTGATAAAGGATTTCCCGATCTGTCAAATACAAGGATAGCTGCCACATAGTTGTTATCCTGTGTAATAGCTTCGATTTCATCTGCATCATTTCGATAAATTCCTAATAATTCAGGAGCTGTATTATCGACTGTTAATGGAAGTGTAAAGTTAATTCCATCACCATCGACTGTTTCAGCATCTTTATAGTAAGCTGGAATGGCCTGAATCGTTACTTCTACCTGAGTTCCTTCCGGTAATGGCTGACCATCACCATCTGTTACGTCCCAATAGAATTCTTCTTCTAGAGCTGTTTCTACCCAATAACCGCCATTATCATAATAGAATTCTGAAATCTGTTCACCCAGATCTACACTCTTATAGATTTCACCTGTTTCAGCATTCATAGCTGTAATAGTGACATCGTATGCATTTCGAATTAATGTATAAATGACACGGCCAATGTTACCAAATTCAGAACTGATAGCATTTCTTTCCGGCATATATACTTCATCATCTGCATAACCGTTTCCACCTACAACATAATCATATGCATCAATAAATACGTTCGTATCATAAGTTTCTGAATAAGAATAGCCATATTCTGGATCCAGATAATCAACATGTTCAAACATGGAAGCATCTGCCCAGTTACCATAGAAGGCTAAGAAAGGAATGGATAAATCAACATTACCATCTAACTTGAAGAAGCCATCCACATACATACCATTCGCATAGCTTTCATCAAGATAAGCTTTATCTTCATCAGATAATGTAATGGTCACTTCAACATGAGTTTTATCATCAACAACAACTGCTTCAACATCTGCTTCGTCAGCAGCAATCAGCTGTAAGAACAGATAGACATCAGTTGTATCAATAACACCATCTGAATTGAAATCATAAACATTTTCATTAGCAGCAACGATTTCACTTTCATTTGTACCGTTAACTACCTGTAACAAGATAAGTGCATCGTCTTGATCAACATCACCATCTTCATCTAAATCATATAAATAAACGGTATTGCTGACAACATCTAAACTTGGATTTAATTCACAAGATGTACCGATAACAAAGAAATACTGAATCAGCTCTTCTGTCAAAGCATCTGCATCAAATGTATAATATTGTTTTTCATCTGTTAAGTTATATAATGTAAATCCAAAAGTATAAACACCATTTCTTTCAGGATCATCACCTAATTCAGCTTTAACTTTGCCATCCGTTCCATTTTTATCCATTAAAATGTAAACCGGAGAAGTTGTAGCATGTTCAATGTTGGCTAAACCAGCACCCTGTTTTCTTGGAGAATAAGCTTCTCCATCTTCTTCAGTAAGAGGTGTTGCTGTTGACATTAACAGTGACATAGCCAATGCTCTTGGAGATAAACCTGTTAATTCATCTAAACCATTCTTTTCAATGTATTCCATGGCTAAAGCAACCATACCGGCAACGCTAGGAGCTGCCATTGAAGTACCGCTCATTAAACCATATGTACCCTTATCCAATGTTGAATAAATGTTTCCGCCAGGTGCTGTAATTTCAGGTTTTAAGCTTAAATCACCTGAAACGCCCCAGCTTGAGAAATCACTCATTGTTACATTTGCTTCGGAATCATAGCTTGATAAAATCTCAGATGTAATTGTTACTTTTCCTGTATAAGCAATATCACTGATTGGTGTACTGTTTTCTTTTACATATAATCCTTCTGCCTGTGTAATCGAAGCACATGGAATTGTAGCTGTACTGTCTGACAAATCCATTGCGATAGATCCCACTGTATTATTGTAAACAAAGACACCGGCAGCACCATGAGCTGCTGCAATCATATGCTTCTCATAGAATGAAATCACACCACGGCTTACAAAGACAATCTTATCTGTAACATCTAAGCCTTCATAGTTGGTATCTGTTCCGACTCCATCAATAAATACGTAATCATATTCACTGCCTTCACCAGTTGTATCCAGTGTAACAAATGGTGCATTGGTATAATCTGTTTCTGTATAGAAGAAATAATTTCCATTTACTTCAGCTGCATAGCCTGTACTTCCTGCATTGTTTGCACTGGCTACGGTAAATCCATTGGTATAAGATCCTGGACTTCCAACAGTGTGCATATTGATATCATCTGAAATCAATGCACCATAATAACTGTTATCAGCCCATGCTCCGGCATTACCTGCTGAGAAGACAACGACTGTATCCGTTTCAGTCAGTTTGTCCATAATCTCATTAATGTACAGTTCTGCTTCAGCAGTCTCTTTGGATTCTCCACCATTTGCTGATCCTAAGCTCAAGTTAATCGTATCAGCACCTAAAAGAAGCGCATCCTGAATAGCAGCCATGTAGTCATCTGCCCATGCTCCTCCTCTTCCGCCGAATACTTTCATAACAAGCAGCTGTGCATTTGGTGCAATACCTACGACACCATTTTCCTGAGGAACAAAGCCATCATTTGTTTCTACATACTTATTAGCTGTTGAAATACCCGCAACATGAGTTCCATGATCATGTCCATCACCTTTGACATCATCGTGTTCAACTTCTAAATCTCGATCAATATAGCTGAACGCAAATGGAACCTTTTCGTTGCGATAAAGTTGTTCTGCCGTAACACCCTGCATCATACCGGATGCCTGCAGATCATCTAATACTGCTTCAATATCATCTGCATCCAACAAATCATAATCCTCAACTGATACGCCTTCTTTTGCTGCCTGTTCTTCTAAAGCGTATTCAAATGCATCACTATCAAATGAAGGATGGTCGACATTCAGACCGGTATCAACAATCGCAATACGCATACCTGCACCAGTATAACCGTTCATCCAGGTATTATAGCTGCCTACCATTTCTCCAGATGTTATTGTATTTGGATCAGCATCAGCAGTCTGTACTTCATACTGAGGCAATACATATACAGCTTTTACGCCTTCGACTTCACGAATTTCCTGTACTTCTTTATATGTCACATCGGCAGATACTGCATTTGTCATTACAGTGAAGTTATATCGAACATCCAATTCATCACCATTTAGGGCTTCATCAGTAATCTTGTCAGCCATTTTTTCCTGATTTGATATCAAATGCTTAGCATATGATTTTGCCAGCCAGTTAGAAATCAAGGAATCTGACATATAGCCTTTATCAAGAATACTGTCTTCGTCAAAAACAATCAAAGCACGAACTTCTTCATCATCAGAATAAGCAGGATCTTCATCATTTTGATCATACTTATTCAAACGATCGGTTTCAAAGTTTTCAACTTTTTCCCATGTGAATTCATCTTCGCCGTTTACTGCCAAAACACTGTTGGTTAATGTTGAAAGACCCAACGAAACAGCCAACATGCTAGTCAGCAGCTGACGGCTAAACTTTTTCTTTTCCATATTCTCCTCCTTTTCTTTTTTATATCAATTCATTTCTCGCAGCTGGAAATGTATTGACCCCTAGTCCTATTTTCTTAAAGCTTTTTTTCCCAGAAATACTAAAGCTATTACAATGACAGCACCCAATACTATCACTTCATTTTTATGTTCATAAAAAAAACCCTTATCTTGTTGAACAACAATTTCATTCACATGATTTTCCTCATAAGAAGAATCGTCATGAAAACCCACACTTTCTGAAACAGCCACATCTTTTACACCATCAACTGTTTTAATAGTCTCAATGAGCGAATATTTCACATTGACTGTAAAAACATTTTCACTTAATTTGGGATTATGTAATTCAAATGATGCTTCATTTTTCATAATTTCACAAAGGTTTTCGATAACCTGTTGCTTATTTGCATTTTCTTTAACTACAATCGTAACACGAACAATTTCATCAGGTGAATAATCATTCTCATTGCGACTAAAAATGATATTGCTTTTTGATATGCTCTGATTCATTCTTTCACCTTCTTTTATTTATGTTTATCAACATTTAACAAGGTAATTACCCGTTAATGTAAGTATAGCTTTCAGTAATTTGTTTGTCAATTATTTCAATTAATGTAAATTGTTTCATTTTTAGCTTGTAAATCGACTTATTTATATTTACAACCCTTGTGACTGCTTCATATTTGATCCTAGACAGTTTCTTTACTTCTATTTAAAATATGATATAATAGGAACACCAAAAAGGAGGATTTATGCCGATTACCATTAGCGATGTTGCAAAAAAAGCCGGAGTAGCTACTTCTACTGTGTCAAAAGTATTAAATAATTATGATAAAGTCTCAGAAGAAACTAAACAGAAAGTGCTCTTGGCTGCTTCTGAATTAAATTATGTCCCAAATACTATGGCTTCAGCATTATCCTCAAAAAGATATGACTGTATTGGTTTATATATTTATATTAATAACCAGCGACAGGCTATCGATGAGATTAATATGCAATATCTGTTTGGTGCTTTTCAAAAAGCAAAAGAACTGGGGATTAAAGTCATGACTATCTTCTCATCAACTGTTTCTGAACTGAATAAAGATGAATTGATTCATTACCTGCAATCCTTGGGCATAACCAGCTTAGTCATCTATGGATTAAATAAGGATGACCGAATCATGCACAGTATTATCCATGAGCAGCTGTTTTCTATCGTTGTTGTTGATGCCCCTATCATTAATGAAAAAACCAGCAGTGTGAGTGTGGATCATACAAAAGGACAATATGATGTGGCTTTAAAAATCATTGATCAAGTACCTTGTCAGGAAGTACTCTATTTAGCCGGAAGAAAAGATGGCTATGTTACAGATGAAAGACTGGCAGGAATCATGAAGCTTCAAAAGGAACGAAAGTTTCGTTTAAATGTTCAATATTCTGATTTTTCAGAAAAAAAAGCACGTATGCTGACAAAACGATTCGGTGATAAATCCGATGTCATTATCTGTGCCAGTGATTTAATGGCGATTGGAGCAATATCCAGCTTAAAAGAAATGAATATCTATCGTCCTTGCTGTGGATATGATGGGATTACTCTGATGGGGTATGTTGCTCAAAACGTCTGGACATGCAAACAGGATTTCTATAAAATATCCCAGAGTGCAATTGAAGAAGCCGATCAACTGCTTCATCATGGGCAAACAGGTCGAAAGATTTCTTTAGGCTATGATGTCATTCAGCTTGTTTATGACGATGTTATTATGTAAAAGGTGAACTTCACCTTTTTTTATTGATTGCAAAATACAAATCCTTGTGGAAAACGTTTTCCTTTGTTATAATGTACATCGAGGTGAATTTATGGAACTCGAAAAACAAATCAATGATGAACTGTCTGTATATGGTCACACACTTGAAAATGCTGCCAACGAAGAAATCTATTATGCTTTATTGTCTTTAACTAAAAGAAAATTACAGCAAACGGTCACTTTAACCGGAAAGAAAAAGCTTTATTATATTTCCGCTGAATTTTTAATTGGAAAACTTTTATCCAATAATCTGATTAATCTCAAATTATACGATGAAATAAAACAATTACTAAAAAAATACAACAAATCAATAACAGAAATTGAAGAAATCGAACCTGAACCATCATTAGGAAACGGAGGATTAGGTCGTTTAGCCGCCTGTTTTCTTGATTCTATTGCAACATTAGGCTTATGTGGAGATGGAATAGGATTATGTTATCATTTCGGATTATTCAAACAAATATTTGAAAATCATAAGCAAAAAGAAATCAAAGATGTTTGGATTCAAACAAACAGCTGGCTCAATCAACAAGAAATATCTTTTCAAGTTCCTTTTGATGGATTTACACTGGAATCAGTTCTATATGATTTAGATGTTGTCGGATATGAAAACGGTAAAAACAAACTGCATCTATTTGATATCAAAAAAGTTAATGAAAATGCGGTTATGGATGGAATTCATTTTGATAAGACAAACATTCTTAAAAATCTAACCCTCTTTCTTTATCCAGATGACTGTGATGAAGATGGAAGATTGCTTCGTATCTATCAGCAGTATTTTATGGTTAGTAACGCTGCTCAGCTGATTCTCTATGAAGCAAAAAAGAATCATGTAAATCTTCACAAGCTCTATGATGCTGTTACCATTCAAATCAATGATACTCATCCTACTTTGATTATTCCTGAATTGATTCGCTTATTGATGTTAGAAGGTCTTGACATTGAGGAAGCGATTCAAATCACTTCCAGAACATGTGCTTATACAAATCATACTATTCTATCTGAAGCACTTGAAAAATGGCCGCGTTCTTATCTTGAAGAAACAGTTCCTCATTTACTTCCTATCATTGATATTTTAGATCAGAAAGTAAAGGATACTTATTCAGATCCAAAGGTTGCCATCATTGATAACAATCAGCTGATTCATATGGCACACATTGACATTCATTATTGTTATTCTGTCAATGGTGTTGCCACCATTCATACTGAAATACTCAAAAACACTGAGTTAAAGCATTTTTATGATATTTATCCTGAAAAATTCAACAACAAAACCAATGGTATTACATTTCGCAGATGGCTGTATTCCTGTAATCCCGAACTGGATCAATGGATTAGCCATTGGATAGGTGATGCTTATAAAAAAGATGCCGATAAATTACAGGATCTTCTGGCTTATATAGATCATGAAGAATGTCTGAATCAACTTGCAAAGATTAAGCTTCAAAAGAAAAAACAGCTTTGTGACTATATCTTCACTCATCAAGACATTGAACTCGATCCAAATTCAGTTTTTTCCATTCAAATCAAGCGTCTTCATGAATACAAACGTCAACAGATGAACGCGCTTTATATCATTCACAAGTATTTGGAAATACAATCAGGTAAACTTCCAACTCGACCTATTACCATGATTTTTGGAGCCAAAGCTGCTCCAGCATATACCATTGCGAAAGATATCATTCATTTAATTCTTTGTCTAAGTGATTTAATCAATCACGATCCGTTTGTTTCGAAATATCTTCGTGTTGTCATGGTTGAAAACTATAATGTTACTTTAGCTGAAAAACTAATTCCTGCATGTGATATTTCTGAACAGATTTCACTGGCATCAAAAGAAGCCAGCGGTACAGGAAATATGAAATTTATGCTTAATGGAGCTATTACGCTTGGAACGAATGATGGAGCAAATGTTGAAATTTCTCAGCTTGTTGGAGAAAACAACATTTATACTTTTGGGCAAAGCAGTGACAGTGTCATTTTACATTATCAAAACGGGGATTATGATCCGAAAAAAATCTATGAAAACGATGAAGAAATCAAACAGGCAGTTGATTTTATCACTTCTGAGCAGTTAATGAAGATTGGTGATCCAGATATTCTTTTTGAACTTCAGCATGAATTGATCTACAAAGATTGGTTTATGACTCTCTTAGATTATCATGATTATGTTCAAACAAAGAATAGAGCTTTTTCTGATTATGAAGATCAAGCATCATGGAAAAAGAAAATGCTGGTCAATATCGCAAAAGCCGGATTCTTTTCAAGTGATCGAACAATTTCTCAATACAATGAAGAAATATGGAAACTATAAGAGGCGATGCCTCTTTTATGATTAATTTTGAAGCTGGACATGAATGGTTCCTTTTGCATGAGTGGCCTCAATTGTAATCGTATAGACATCACTTTGAGGAATTTTTACTGTAAAATTCGTTATTTCCTTACCGTTGCCACTATATATCATTGTTCCATTTGATGCTTTAATCTCCATATATAAAGAACCTTTCACGGTTTCAAATTCAATTTGAAGAGTGTCTTTCTTTTGTAAATTCATAGTGTGCTGATCAGTTCCATTCATTTTTTGAATGTCTAAATAATATTCATCTGGATTTTTTATTCGGCTGCCAGTAAAGACTGACTGATTGTCATAGATCATAAATATCAAAAATCCTGCAATCAGTAACAAAAAAAATCCAAACAGCGTTTTATATTTACCTCTTCTCATTTCGCCTACTCCTTTGCATAACGTTAAATTACCAGATATAATTAAAATATAGCTAACAAGAATTTTCTTGTCAAGAAAGTGTCTGCACATAAAAAGCGTAAAAAGCCTTATAAGCCCTTTACGCTGCATCATTTTAAGTTATCATGCTCCCATCATCCTTCAAATCGATGATGTTTTTTTAATAATTCTTTGATCTTTGGAAGTTCTTTTTCGAAATCCTTAAAATCAGCCATTTTCCATTCCCAATTTGGTGAACCTATGGTACCTGGTCGATTCATTCTCGCTCGATCACTCAGATTTAATATATCCTGCATCGGAAGTATAGCCATGTCAGCTTGATCTGACAGGGTTAGTTCGATGAAATTTGTTGTCATTGGCAAATCATTGTTAAAAAACTTTTGAGTTTGTTTTTTAAAAGACGGTTTTGAAGATGCATACCAGGATCGAAGAGTCTGATTATCATGTGTTCCGGGGTAGATAACTCGATTTTGTATTTGATTATTATCATTTCGAAGCGGATCAAATTCAAATTGCACAATTTTCATTCCTGGAAAGTGATAATGGTCTCTCAGTATCAAAACCTCTTCTCTTAAATCACCTAAATCTTCAGCTATCAAATGAAGATCAGGAATATCTTTTAATATTGAATCAAATAATTCATAACCAGGTGCTTCTATCCATTCACCTTCAATTGCTGTTGGACATGATGATGGAATCTTCCAATATGTGTCAAATGCCCGGAAATGGTCTATCCGGATGATATCGAAGAGTTTTGTATTATAAGAAAGTCTTTCTTTCCAGAAACTAAAATCATGCTGTTTTAAATAATCCCAGTCATAAAGAGGATTTCCCCATCTTTGTCCTGTTTTTGAGAAGTAATCAGGAGGTACACCGGCAATAAATGTTGGATGTCCATCATCATCCAATAGAAAGCTTTCTTGGTGGCTCCAGACATCTTCACTGTCAATTCCTACATAAATTGGTAAATCTCCAATTATTTCAATACCTTTTGAATTCGCATACTTTTTTACATTCATCCATTGTTCATACAGCTTAAATTGAATAAACATTTCATAATTTATTTCCTCTTCCAGTTCACTTAAGTCATAATTAGAACCTCTGGAAATCTGTTGTTGGATGAGCGGCCATTCCAGCCAGCATTTATTTTGATTGTGTTTTTTCAATGTTAAAAATAAAGCATAGGGACGAACCCAGTTATTTTGAATAAACACTTCGTAATCAGGACAGCTTTTAAATCTGCTGAATGCTTCTTTAAGATATTTTTCTTTATGTCTGCGCACTGCGTCATATGAAACACTTTTTCTTCGCTGATTGAATTTTTTATAACCTGTAATCAGATGATCTTGCAGAAGAAGATCTAAAGACAGATATAATTCATCCATCGCAAAAGAGGAGTATGGCTGATAAGGTGAGTTTCCGTATCCTAATGGATTTAAAGGGAGAATCTGCCAATATTTCATACCGCACTTTGTCAGATCATCAATGAATCGATAACTGCTTAAACCAAAATCACCGATTCCTGTTGAGCCTGGCAATGAGGAAACAGCACACAGAATACCTGCTTTTCTCATATTTCCTTCTTTCTATTTACATACCACACTCGCATAAGATGGAATCGTCAATGTTTGTCCTTTTAGTGTGCTTTTCTGTGAGGACGGACTTAGCTGATGCAATATTTCATTGAATTCTTCATATTCAAATGTGATCGTCTCTTTACCTAAATTATGAATGACATAAAATGTCTCTTCATCATTTTCCATTTTCATCAGCATAATATTGGAATTACCCACATCCAGTGCAGTAACTCTGGCATGAAGAAAATCATGCTGATTTCGTATTTGCATTACTTCTAAAATTGTATGATATAAACTGTTTGAATCTTTTTGAGCTTCTTTCAGTGTATAAAGCGAAGGTGAAGCATAATCCATTCCTGATGGATTTAAACACTTTCCTTCATCCTCACCCCATAAGAAAGCCAAACGCTTATTTTCATCTTTTCCGCTTCCTTTCAGTCCAATTTCTTCACCATAATAAATGAAAGGATGACCTGGAAGCAAAAGATAAATACTTTCGGCAAGCTTTACCTGTTCATCACTTGAAAAATAGTTGAAACTTCTGGCATTATCATGATTGGAAAGAAATGGAGCATCTATTCCCTTTTCATTCATTGCCAGTATTTCTTTCTGATTTTTTTCTATGCTTAAGGCCAAAGAGGCACCATCGGCTTTACGAATTGCTTTAATAATATTGCCGTTTTCTGTTCCTAAAGAGAAATTGAAGAAAGAATCAATACCAGATTGATAGTAATCGTGAACAATTTGTTGATTTGTCCAGGCTTCTCCAACAAGATAGGCATCTGCCTTTTTTTCTTTCACTACTGAATTCAGCCAGGATAAAAACTCAATATTCTTTTCGTTATTTCCTTCATAGTAGTGAGTCGCAGCATCCAGTCGGAAACCTTTGACTCCTAAATTCAGCCAGAATTCAACAATTTTTTCTATTTCGTTTCGTACTTCAGGATTATCCAGATTTAAATCAGGCATCTGATCCCAAAATACGGCTTCATAATACTTATTCCCAAGAGGAACACTTCCACTTGTTCTCTCACTTGTAAAATGATAATAGTCACAATACTTTGTTTGATCGCATGTATCAGAAAGAACATGTGATCTGGCATCTAAAAACCATGGATGCTGAGCTGAAGTATGATTTACTACCAAATCAATTATTATATCAATATGATGTGTTTTTGCTTCAGTAACCAAATTTTTGAAATCTTCTAATGTCCCATATTCGCTATCGATATCCATATAATCTTTGACATCATATTTATGATAGGTGGTACTTGGCATAATAGGCATTAACCAGATACCTCCAACACCCAATTCCTCTAGATAATCCAGCTTCGCACGAACACCATTTAGATCGCCCAATCCATCATCATTGGTATCATAAAAAGAACGAACAAAGATTTCATAGTATACAGAGCTATTTTCATTAGATATCTCAACGTTGTCGTTTTTGCATCCATTTAGGATCAATGCCAAACATAACAGACAAAATAACCGTTTCATCATCCTTTTACCGAACCGCTTGTCACACCGCCGACATAATACTTCTGCATCTTAATAAACAGTAACGTAATTGGAATTGCCACCAATACAGCACCGGCACAGAACATCGTAAAATAATTATAAATATTTTCGCGTGATATCATCTGATACAAACCAAGAGCAATCGTATAATTCTGATAATTATCTTTCATGATCACACTGACAAAGATGAAATCCACCCATGGTGCAATAAACGAAGTTAAGATGGTATAAACTATAATAGGCTTACTCATTGGCAGGGTAATCTTCCAGAAGATTTGATTTTTGGTTGCTCCATCAAGCATAGCTGATTCATCTAATGATCTTGGAATCGTATCAAAGAAGCCTTTCGCAACATAATATGTCATAGCTGCACCACCGCTGTAAACCAAAACCAAAGCAATCAGACTTTGAGTCAGACCAAACGCTTTTAATATATGATATACTGCAAACATGGCCATAAAACCAGGAAACATACCTAAAATCAAAATGACATTCATCAATGGTTTTCTTGCTTTAAAGCGAAGTCTTGAGAAAGCATAAGCTGTTAAAAGTACAATTATTGTTGTAATGATACAGCTGGCAATTGCCACAATCAATGTATTCATAAACCATCTCGGATAATTAAACAGACTCGTTTCAGTAAATAAACGCGTATAATTACTCAGCGTATAGCTTTTTGGGAAAATATAGCTTGTAAAAGCTCCTTTTTCGGCTCTAAAAGAGTTTAGAATCAGCCAGGCAATTGGCAAAAGCCAAATAATGGATAAAACTGTCAAAAAGATATAACTGGCAATATCGCCAATTGTTTTTTTCGTACTCATTTTCATTACTGAAATTCCTCCTCTCGAGTCGTACTGCCTGATTTATTGTAAGTCAATAATGACAGGCTGGCACAAATGACAAATACAATAATTCCAATTACAGATGCTAAAGCATAGTTCTGTTCAAGGGAACTTAATTTATACAGCCAAGTAACAAGCAAATCAGTTTCGCCGGCTTGATAATAGTTCAATGATTTTGGATCTCCGGCAGTTAAAAGATAAATAACATTAAAGTTATTAATATTAC
>CAMEIZ010000007.1 GCA_945919165.1 uncultured Traorella sp. | reverse complement strand
GTTTTCAAGTTTTCCATCCGCACCAAAAAGATCATCATTTAACGCTGACACATTTTTAGAATAATGAGAACAGTTTATTTTCATATAAACAGCCTCGTTATCTAAAATATGACGTTCCTTGGCAAAGCGAAACATCATGTATGCAAAAAAGGTTGTCCCGCATCCAGATTTACTTGATAACAAAACATTTAAAGTTTTTCGAGGATATAAAATAGCCGCTTTTGCTAATTGTATGGCATTGCGTAGACTGCCGTTTGATCCTACTAATTCATTCCAGCATTCTTCTTCTTTATTCGTACAGGCTTTTTCTGCTATTTTATATATTACCGGGCGTGTGTTGGTTTTTATCAGTTTTCCTTCTTTAACCAATTCATTCAATAATGAACTGACATTTGAGCGTTGCATTTTTAGGGCATCTGAAATGACTTTTGTCTCAATACCTTCGATATTATTTTTTGAATAAATCTCTTGCTGAATATATTCAAATACAATTTCCTTTGTTGTTTTCATAAACGCTCCTTTATACAGATATTCTTATACACATTATACATTATTAATGAAACAGATTCAAAAAATCTTAATAAAATCGTGCATCTTTAATTTTTAGTTTTCAAATTGTTGAGTAGTTTAATTATCTAAAACACTTTGACCAGTTGAAAAAAAAGCTTTCTATCCTTATAATACTAGTGACTATAAGGAGCAAAAATATGATTAAACTCATTGTATGTGATATGGATGGAACACTTTTAAACAGCAAAAAAGAAATGCCAAAGGGCATGTTTACATGTATTCGTGAATTATCAAAAGAAGGAATCTATTTTTGTGCTGCCAGCGGACGTCAGTATTATTCATTAGCTGAAAGCTTTGCACCTGTAAAAGATGACATGTTTTTTATTGCTGATAATGGCTGTATGGTTGTGAAAGGAAAAAATGATGAGCAGATTGATTCACATATTATTCCGATTGACTTTGTCCATCAATTTGTGAAGATCAGTCAGCAGCTTCCTCACACACATGTTGTTTTAAGTGGTTTAAAGTATGCCTATTATGTTGATAGCGAAGAAGAAATTCTGAAAAATATATATCCCTATTATCATCGCCGAAAACAGGTAGATGATTTACTCGATGTCGATGATGATATCTTTAAGATTGCCATTTTGAATCTGAATGGTACTGCTGATCATGTTTATCCTTTTTATCAACAGTTTTCAAAAGAATTTAGTGTTGCCGTTTCTGCCTTTGAATGGATGGATATTATGCCTAAAAACATTCACAAAGGTAATGCCTTAATAAGCTTACAGGAAAAGCTAAATATCAGCAAATCAGAAACTATGGCATTTGGTGATTTCATGAATGATTATGAAATGTTAAAAGAAGCAGATTACAGCTTTGCCATGAAAAATGCACTTCCCCAAATCAAACAAATATGTCGCTTTGAAACTGCCTTTACCAATGAAGAAGAAGGTGTCTTAAAAGAAATCGAAAGATGCAGGCAAAATAACTGGGAATTCATAAAAAAACAGGGTGATTAAAATGGAAGATTTCAGTATTTCAGAGATGCAGAAAATGCAGCAGGAATTACAAGAAAAGTATCAAGATAAATGGGAACATATTTGTCCGAAGGTCGGAAAAAATAAACTTTTATGGATGATTGGAGAAATTGGAGAGGTTATTGATATCATAAAGAAAAATGGTTCTGATACAGCGTGTTGTGATCAAAAAACCAGAAAAGATCTCGTTGAAGAGTTGGCAGATGTGCTGATGTATTATAATGATGTTTTATTATGCTTTGATATATCTGCTGAAGAATTAAAACAGGCATATGTCGATAAATTTCAAAAAAATATGAAACGCTGGTAAAAAATATGATATAGTTGAGATGAAAGGATGACTGTATATGAAGCACTTAAAAAAGATGATTGCACCGATTATTATAGCGATTTTATTTGTTATATATTTTATTGGTATCGCTTTAGCAATGACTGAAATTCAAGAATTACCTGTTCTTTATCGAGTCTTGCTGATTGGTGTTCCATTTATATTGGCTTTTGTCATGATTGGTGTTTGTATCGGCAGAATTAAAGAGATAAGGAGTGGTGAAGAAGATGATCTTGGTAAATACTGATTATATTAGCGGAAAAGAATTGGAGATGATTGGATTGGTCAAAGGAAGTACCATTCAATCAAAAAATCTAGGTAAAGATATCACCCAGGGATTTAAGACATTAGTCGGCGGAGAATTAAAAGCGTACAATGAAATGATGAATGAGGCACGAGCTTTGGCTACTAAGCGTATGGTTGAGGAAGCGAATGCTCTTGGTGCTGATGCCATTGTAAACATTCGCTATGCTTCTGCTGCCGTAATGCAGGGTGCTGCTGAAGTTATGGCTTATGGAACAGCAGTTAGATTTAAATAGATCATAAAATAAAACACGATGTGACGAGTAAGCACATCGTGTTTTTATTACTGAATCATGTTTTTTATCTCTGATATCCATTTGTCATTCAAGAGAAACCTTCTTAAAACAATCACACTTTTATGTTTATCTTTAAAAATAAGCAAGTATATCGAAATGAATAAGGACTTCACTTTCAAAGTGGAATCTAGCCCTTATTTTTTCTTGATCAAAGAAGTATACAAAAGATGGTATGCTTCATGGTGTTATGCTCCTTTTGAACAGCTGTTCAATCACAAAAGTATAACCACTAAAGCAAATATCAGGTATATGTTTTTTCTCATATCACCAACAATTTTATTCAAACAATAATCTAAAAAATATTGTAATATTTTTGATTTGAATTATAATATTAAGTATAAATTAGGAATTATTCCTATAAAGGAGAGTCTATGAGCAAACATTTATCGATGGATATCCGTGTTCCTGTAGAATTAGATAATCCATCCATCAAACGAATTGAAAGTCTGTGTATTCAGTGCGGTGAATGTCAGAAAGTTTGTAGAGAAAAAATTTCTGTCTCTCATCATTACGACTTAACAAAAACAATGGACACAGCTATCTGTATCCACTGCGGTCAATGTGTAAATGTCTGTCCAACAGGAGCTCTTGTTGAAAAACAAGACTGGATGAAAGTGCATGATGTCATTGATTCACATAAAAAAAGAGTCGTTGCTATTACTTCTCCAAGTGTGCGTGTCGGATTAGGAGAAGCCTTTGGTATGGAATCAGGAAGCTTTGTAGAAAAGAAAATGGTCGCTGCCCTGAGAGCTTTAGGGGTTGATGTTGTATTTGACACAACTTTTGCGGCGGATTTAACTATCATGGAAGAAGCAAGTGAATTAATTGATCGTATTACTCATCATAAACCTCTTCCTCAGTTTACCAGCTGCTGCCCGGCTTGGGTGAAATTTGCAGAAACCTATTATCCAGAATTATTAGCAAATATTTCTTCATCAAAATCACCTATCAGTATGATGGCTCCAACAATTAAAACCTGGTATGCGAAAAAAGAGGGTATCGATCCAAAAGACCTTTATCTTGTAGCAATTACACCTTGCACAGCTAAAAAATTTGAAATCAAGCGAGAAGAGATGTGTTCTGCCAGCCTTTATCACCAAAGTGAAACATATCCTGATTGTGATTGTGTCGTTACAACAAAAGAATTAGCTAATTGGATGAAAGCTGAAAATCTGGATATGAATCATCTTGAAGAAAGTGACTATGATTCACTGATGCCAAAAGGCAGCGGTGCTGGATTGATCTTCGGAAACAGCGGCGGGGTTATGGAAGCTGCTATTCGTACTGCTTATTATTTCTTAACAAACCAACAGCCTCCTGAAAACTTGCTGAAACTGGAAGCAGTTCGTGGAGAAGATGGTATTCGTGAAGCAACAGTCACGATCAATGATTTAAATATAAACGTTGCCATTATTTATGGAACAGAAAATGTTCGTAAGTTTTTACCTCAACTGAAAGAAAAGCATTATGATTTTGTTGAAGTCATGACATGTCCTAATGGATGTATCGGCGGAGGCGGACAGCCAAAACATATCGGTGAAAACATTTCAGACATTACTCAAAAACGTAGTGAATCACTCTATCAAGGTGATGAAGAAATGGTGCTTAGAACTTCCCACAAAAATCCGGCAATTCAAAAAATCTATGAGGAATTCTATTCTCAACCTCTAAGTGATCTGTCTAAAAAACTATTGCACACGAGTTATCTTGTCCGTGATGATCTGCATGAAGATCCTTCACACTATGATATCATTCAGCCTGAAAAAGAAGAAACAGAGACGAAAATCCGTTATAAGTGTTCGATCTGTGGTTATATCTATGAAGGAGATTTAACACTTGAAGGTGATGATTTTACTTGTCCGCTGTGTGGTGTAAGTAAGGATTTGTTTGAAAAGATTTAATGTTAAGCATGAGTCTTATGCTTATGCTTTTTCATTGTTGATTTATTCAATTGAAAAAGATAAAATGACAATAGAAAGAATCATCGGAAAGGACGTTCTATGCCATTACAAAATATAAAACAACCTGATATCATTCAGCTTACTGATACACTTCGACTTAAAAAATACGATGGTCATTATGAAAAAGCCCTTATCGGTTATCAAAATCCTTATGTATATCAAAATTCAGAGGGAATCTTTGATGAAAACAAAAAGCCAGATCTAAGTTATGTTAAAAGAATGTGTGAATATCTGGATCAAATTGGCGAATTTTATTTTATTGAAGTGCTGAAAGAAGAAAACTATATCAGTATTGGTGATGTAACAGTAAAATCAGAAAACCCACCTATTGCCATTTGGTTTGATGAATATCGACAAAAAGGAATCGCTACTATTGTCATGCAGACAGTGATCCAAAGACTGAAAAATCTTGGCTATCAAAGGATTAGTGGATCTTGCGTATATAAATGGAATAACGCTTCTCTCAGGCTCCATTTAAAACTGGGATTTCAGATCGTAAACGAATCAGAAAATTCCTATATTCTCGATCTTGATTTAAACAATTAGAATCAGAAAGAAAAATAATAAGATACTAATATTGAAAGAGAAAACATGAACAAAAAAACATATAAATTTGAAGCAGTAATAGAACCTGTCATTGATAAAGGCGGTGCTTATATACGTTTTCCATATGATATCAAAAAAGAATTTGGAAAAGGAAGAGTGAAAGCTGATGTGACTTTTGATGGCGAATCCTATTGTGGAAGTATTGTCAATATGGGTGTCAAAAATAATGATGGATCAATTTGTTATATAATTGGTATTCGTAAAGAAATCAGAAATAAAATTGGTAAGCAGCCCGGTGATATAGTAGCTGTTACAGTTACGGTTGATCAATAGACTAAAAAATCTAACTCGCGTTAGATTTTTTTAAGTAGTTTTTTCACAGCATTGACATCCATAAGATTTACCGTTTTAAAGCTTCCTTCATAAAACACTGCCCAGTTATTAAATGGACATGGTAAGTCTTTTGCTTTTTGCAGTGAATCTACCTGATTTAATGTGACCGGTATTTTTTCTGTTTCACAATACTGCCTGATTTTTTGAATATTTTGTTCAATATATGGGCATTGCATACTGTAAAATATAGTCAGTTCTTGATGATCAATGGTTGATTTTTTAGCATTTTCATTAAACGAAGGCACTGAACCATCAAATGAAAGAGCTAATAATTCATATCCGCTGTTTGTTTTGTCAACAACTTTAAAATCATATTTTTTTACAAAACTCTGATCTGAAAGCCAGGCCTTTTGTTTATCTGCACCAAGCATACAAATCCCTGATTTCCCATGTTTTTTTGCATCCTCGATACAATACTCCAACAATTGTTTTCCATAACCCTTTCCTCTATATTCACCCAAAACCCATAAACAATAAATATAGTAATAATTATTTCCAGAAATGGGCACCCATGCTGTTTCTAAGGGCGCATACTCAATAAAAACTGTTGCCTTTTCATTGAGTTTTCGAAAAACATGTCCTTCTTTAAGCCTCTCAGCAAGCCATTGTCTTTTGTTTTCTATACCGGGATGATTTGTTTTTGTGCGTATGATACAGCATAGATGTTCATTATGAATATTTTCAGGTGCTAAATTGATAAATTCATTTTTCATGATTACAATTATTATACCAGACTTCATGATTGTTGGTCTTGTCTTTTTTGAATATATGCCAAAAAGAGAAATCTCAGTCATGAAAACTTCAATCAATTACTTTGAACAAGGATATGAATCCTACGAAAGAATGCTTCATGTTTTCAAATCAAACTTGATTCAAAACAATATTCCTTTATCTTATTTTTTTAATGCCGGAACGATCATAAGCAAAGACAATTTTGATCATCAGGAATATTTCAGTGATACTTTATTTATTTTCATTGATGATTCTTATCCACCCAACAACTCTTGTATAGCTCTAAAAGAAAGCTTATATATGTGCATTTGCGCTGATGATCCTGATAAAGAAAAAGAATATGCCAAAAAGCTTTATCATGAAATGAAACAGCAGGGATATACTCTTGATGGTGATTATCTTTGTGAGTTATTAACTCAATTTCCTTTTAGCAATCATGGCTCACCCATTAAGTATAAAATTCAAATACCCCTGTCAAAAAATAAAAAACTAGTTTTTTTCTTATTCATATGTTAATGAAGAATGATGTGCCAAAAATTTGCATAATTATTGATTTCTATATCCGTTTTTTGATTGATCTTTTGAAGAAAATATAAAAAAAACCCGAAAATTCGAAAATCTTTCGGGCGTACTTACATTTTGATCTCAACAATTTCTCCATCTTTTGTTTCAACTTCAACTAGATTATAATGACCAAATATTTTGACACTGTTTTTCAATTCTTTTGTCATAGCTGAAACACTGGCTGGATCTATTTGATTCTCTTGTTCATTTTCAAGTGCTTTGCGAATAATAAAATCTGTCAGAGAATTGGCTAACAGAATGTTGGGAATGGATAATTTGATCTTTTTATCAGATTTTGGATCATAAACATAGATTTTCATTCAACAAACACTTCCACATGTTCTCCATCAGCAGTATCTACTTCTATCAATCTGCCCGTTAATCCCTGTTCAACCAGATTCAGGATTTGTTCCATATCAATACCCATTAAAGCTTCTTTTCCATTCACCTCCGGCATCGTCATACCTAAAGCAAGACCGGCTTTGATCAGTGTCATAGGCAGATTTACACGAACCTTGTCACCATCCTTTGAATCCACGATCACCTTCAGCATCATTTCTTCAATAGGCTTTCTCAGTTTTTCATCTACCATACGTACAACTTCATTATTCTCTTTCTGACGAATCAATTCATCTAATGATACATTAAATAAGTCAGCCAGTTCTATCAGAATAGTCAGATCAGGAATGCTTAAATCATTTTCCCATTTTGATACAGCCTGTGCAGATACATTTAATCTTTTAGCCAGTTCATCTTGTGTCATTCCTTTTAGTTTTCGATATTCAGCAATTTTTGTACCCAGTGTTTTCATATTAAAGTTCCTTTCTTGTGATTCTTTCTAAAACCTTTTCCATGATTCTTTCCATTTCATCTCTTTTTTCTTCTTCATAGTAGTAGTATTTCATCAAAACCACTCCTTTCATGCTTTTATATTAATATCAAATGCAAATAAAATGAAGCGATGGTTCGTTGAGTTACTCTACTATTCGTTGTTTCTTTCACAACTTGTGGTTGTTTTTTTTGAATATTATAAGAAAAAAGACTGAAAATCAGTCTTCAATGACAATTCCTGACTGTGCCATCATATTCACGGCCATTCTATGATATTCTTCAGCAGGATGGAATGGTGCATCATAAGTAGCAATTCCCTTTTCTTTGACTATAACCTGCTGACTCATATTCATTTCATTCAGATAGGTTTTCAAGCTTAACGCAAATTGCATGACACATATATCACTGCAGCAGCCTACAATTTTAAAGGAATCATAGTGAGTTAAGATATCTTTATTTAATACATGAAAGGTATTGGTTGAATTTTTTGGCAGAATCTCTGTCACATAGGGTTTTAGCTCATCAATGATTTCTGCTTCAGATGTACCCTTGATACAATGAGCAGGAAAACTGTTAAACTCAATCGCATCTTTCTCATGTGTATCCGCTATGAAAAGCCGCTCAGGATGATTCTTACATTCCTGTAGTATCACATCCGTGATCTTCATGATTTTTTCATCATGCATAGCTCCTTCTTTCACAAAGCCATTCACCATGTCAACAACAAATAATAGTTCTTTCATACACCCTCCTATTGTGTTAATATTTCATAACCCTTTTCTGTTATTAAAACCATAACTTCCCACTGTGCACTCAGCTTTCCATCTTTGGTCGTTGTCGTCCATTTATCATCTTGATCAATGACCACTTCAAAGGTACCTTCATTGATCATAGGTTCAATAGTAAAGGTCATACCAGGAGCCAAAATCATCCCTGTACCTGCTTGACCAACATGTGAAACAAATGGTTCTTCATGGAATTGTTTTCCTACTCCATGACCGCCAAAAACACGGACAACATTATATCCATGGCTTTCTGCCACTGTTTGAACCGCATGTGAAATATCACCCAAATGTCCCCATGGAACAATCGCATCCAACCCTGCCTGTAATGCCTGTTTCGTCACTTCCACCAAATTTTGGGCATTTTGGCTGACTTCACCTATCATAAACATACGGCTGGCATCTGAGAAATAGCCTTTATAGATCGTGGATACATCCACATTAACAATATCCCCACTTTTTAAAATGCGATTTGGATCTGGGATACCATGACAAACTACTTCATTTATACTCGTACAAACACTTTTCGGATATCCTTCATATCGATATGGAGCACATTTGGCACGATGAGCATGTGTGACTGAAACAACAATATCATCAATTTCCTGCGTACTCATTCCTTCATGAATTCTTTCAGCGACTGCATCTAAAACTGCAGTATTGATTTTAGCACTTTCTTTAATAGCTTTGATATCCATCGCATTACGGATGATGGATTTTGGAGGAGTTTCTTCTCCTTTAAGTTTTAATTCCAAAAGCTTTTGATCAAAGTCATAATGACAATGCTTATATTTTTTCTTACTGCCGCACCAGCACATTCCATTTTTTGAATATATCATTTTTAATCACCGTTATTATTATAGTTTTTTTATGAAAAAAAATCAAAGACTATTGCCTTTGATTTCGCTTATAGAAATAAAACATGAGAAACAGCCAAATGATCACTTCGATCATTATAGGGATCCACTGCATACTAGACCTCCCTATAAATTTTACTGCAGCCAATAAACAACAATCCCATTAACACTGCCAGTAAAATTATTTCTTTCACCATACTCATTTCCATCATCCATCACCTTTCATTTTTACTTAATATATGTTTGATACCGGAAAACCATCTTTTTCGATTGCATAACTTTTTATCTTTTGGTTTTATTGTGAAAAGCCAGAATAGCAAGTCCGGCAGCAATCGATAACAAAATAATTGCCTGTGCACTTTTCTTCATAACGATCTCCTTACTTATATTATAAAGAAAGATTGTAACAAAATCCTTAAACCTTTCTTACGATTTTCTAAATAATCTTACATTTTTGAAAGACTAGCTGACAATCTTATAATAAACTTTAGCTGTCAGTTGATACACAACAAAATAGAACAGTGAAAAGATAACAAAAACAACGGACATCACACTCATCAGCATTAACGGATTATTCATACCAAATGCTGAGAAAATCTGATAAATCATATTAAAGGCAAACATAATATGAATTCCGGCTGTAATCAATGGCATAAAGAATACTATTAAAATCTGAGAATGGATTGATTTTTTAACTTCTTCATGGCTCATGCCAACTTTCTGCAGGATTTCATATCGTTTCACATCATCATAACCTTCACTGATCTGCTTATAATACATAATGAGAACCGTAGCTGCCATAAATAAGATACTTAAGAAGATTCCAAGGAAAAAGAAACTTCCAAATAATCCATAGTATTCTTCACTGATATCTTCTTTAAGTGAAATGTGAAATGCATAGCCACCATTAGCTACTTCGCTGATGTCTTTTGTGAACTCATCACAAAGCTGTTTTTGCTGGTCATAGCTCATTGCTGTATTAAAGCTGTAGGCAAATCCCGGAGCAGTATAATAGAAGTCAGGATCATTTCCAACAGCTGTCTGAAACACTTCATACACATCTTTTTCACTTGGCATTACGATATAACCAAGCCCTTTAAATCCAGGGTTATAATTAAAAGCATTTTTCTTATTTCCCTGAATCAATTCATCATAATTTTTTACTGAATATTCTTTATCTCCAATCTGAAGCGTATCAAATTTCTGATGATCACTGAATGTAACGGCAATTTCATTTTCATTAAGTTTGATCTCTTCATTATAGGCGAAAACCACATAATAATATTCACGTAAATTGCTATCAGATGATTTTTCTAGCAGCAATGAATCTTGATTAATCTGAACTGAAAAAGGAAACTGATACTGACGGTTGAAATCCTGTTTATCAATATTTTGCCATTTCTTCATGACAATCTGATCCAGTTGTTTGCTTTCATCAAGATAATCTGAATAATAGGTCAAATTGATATCCATAGGTGCCTGCATGTCAATCAAATCTTCAACGCCTAAAAAAAGTGAACCTGTTGAAGAAACCATAACCAAGACCATGGTTGACAAAATACAAATTGTAGCTAATCCCACTGCATTTTGTTTCATACGATAAATCATGTTGGAAACAGAAACAAAATGAGATGTCTTATAATAATAGCTTTTATTCTTTCTTAAGCATTTCAGAAAAGCAATGCTGCCAGCCGTAAATAAAAGATACGTACCGAAAATAACTAATACAACAGCTACAAAGAAAAAGGTAATCGCTCCAAGCGGATCTTGAATTGTGATGGCCAGAAAATAGCCAGCACCCAGACAAATCACTCCCAATAATGCCATGATCCATTTTGTCTTAGGTTCCTTTTCTCCTTCACTTTTGCTTCTTAATAAATGAATTGGTTTTTATAGCTGAATCTGAGAAATATTATAAAATGATATAAGAATGTAGATGCCTAGAAACAGAAGAAGCGTCCACTTAACACTTTCCATATGAATCTCAAAATTCATGGTGCTGATACTTCCAACCATTTTTAACAGCATTAAGAAGATAGCCTGTCCAAAAAGCATGCCGCATAAAATACCGCAGATGATGGAAACTGTACCTAATATCATCGTTTCATAAAACAACGTTCTGGAAATATGTTTCTTTTCCAATCCTAAAATATTGTATAAACCTAATTCACTTTTTCTTTGTTTAATCAGAAAAGAATTCGTATAAAACATAAAAATGACTGAAAAGATAGCAATTACAAAGACACCCAGTGTCAGAAATTCACCTCTTGCTCTTCCACAAAAATCGGAATGAATCGATAAGGAATGTATAACAAAAAACATCATAACAAACATCGTTCCACTCAAAAGATAAGGAACAATCATTTTTTTATGTTTCTTCAGATTCTCAATAGCCAGTTTCAGATAAAAGAAGTTATTCATATTTCTCACCCGTTGCAATTAGTGTTAACGCATCGCTGATTTTCTGATACATCTGTGTTGTACTCTGATCACCGCGATAAATCTGATGGAATACTTCACCATCTTTAATAAACATGACACGCTTTGCGTGACTGGCTGCTTTGGTGGAATGGGTCACCATCAAAACTGTCTGACCTGCTTCATTGATCTGATTAAACAGATCTAATAATTCATCTGTATTACGTGAATCTAACGCTCCTGTCGGTTCATCTGCCAGCACCAGATCAGGCTTGGTGATGATGGCACGGGCTACCGCAACTCTTTGACGCTGACCGCCACTGATTTCATAAGGCATTTTTGAAAGTATTTCCAAGATGCCTAGACTTTTGGCAACCTCATCCAGTCTTTTTTCCATTTCTTTAACTTTATTCTTTGATAAAACAAGTGGAAGCAAAATGTTATCTTTCACTGAAAAGGTATCCAATAAGTTGAAATCCTGAAAAACAAAACCAAGATGTTCTCTTCTAAAAGCTGAGATTTCTTTTTCTGAAATTGAATTCAGCTTTTTTCCCTTCAAAAAGACATCCCCACTTGTCGGTTTATCCAAAGCTGCCAAAATATTTAAAAGCGTTGTTTTCCCGCTTCCGCTCTCTCCCATGATGGCTACATATTCACCCTCTTCAACAGAAAATGAAACATTCTTTAATGCCATAACATGATTTCCAGTAAATCTTGTTGTATAAACTTTTTTTAAGTTGTTGGCTTCTAACAATATCATAACTACCTCCTAGAACTGTCTTTATTGTAAATCATGTTTCTAAATGAATCCATTAATGTAGCTTACAGTTTACTCTATAAACTTACAAAAGTGTAAGCAGTGCTTACACTTATTCAATTTCTACATCAAGATGTTTTAAATCTACCATCACTCTGGTGTATTTCCCCACTTCAGATTCTATGAAAATACGATGACCCAGCTTTTGGGTAATCTTTTTTACTAAATATAAACCAATACCTGTTGATTTTTTATCCTTGCGGCCATTATAGCCGGTAAAGCCTTTTTCAAACACTCTCGGTAAATCTTCTTTTTGAATACCGATACCACTGTCCTGAATACACAGTGTTTCATGATCCATCCAAATATCTATATGTCCATTGGGGGTATATTTGATCGCATTGCTTAATAGCTGTTCTATGATAAAACACAGCCATTTTTCATCACTGAGTACTTTTATATCACAGCCTTCATAATTCAACTGAAGTTTTTTTCTAATAAAAAGTTTAGCATACTTTCGAACACTCTGACGAATACAGGTATCCATATCCACCAGTTCAATCTTATAATCATTTCCCTTATAATCAATTCTTAAATAAGAAAGCACCATTTCCACATATTGTTCTATTTTAAACAGTTCTTCTTCACATTCAATTTGTCCCTGTTCTTTTAACAGTAGCTGTAAAGCAGCTATAGGTGTTTTAATCTGATGGACCCAAAGCGTATAATATTCCATCATTTCTTCAAACTGATGATCTTTTTCCGTAATTAAATGTATTTTATCCTGATGGATAATCTCAATCAGTTTTTGATAATCTTCTTCAGTCTGATTGTCACTTTCCGGAAGCTCATCAATATTCAGCATCACTCGTTTTTGTAAATCTGTTAATGTCTTATGTAGGTTTAAAAACCGCCGATAATCAAGAAACGCACCTATGCAGCCAATAAATGTGCAAATCAAAAAAGCATAGCCTACGGCACTTAATGGTAAGTCATATAGCCAGAATATCACAAAGAAGATCACCGAAAACAGAAAATAAAAGAAAATGGCTTTACGATGCTGAAAAATATATTTAAAAAACAATTTCATTCAATGATATACCCAATTCCTTTCTTTGTTGTAATAAAATCAACCAATCCAATACTTTCCAGTTTTCTTCTCAAACGAGTCATATTCACCGTCAGTGTATTTTCATCAATATATTCATCGCTTTCCCAAAGCTTCATCATCAAATTTTCTCTGGTAATCACCTTACCTTTATTTTCCATTAATGTCATTAAGATTCGATAATCGTTTTTTGTCAGTTCCAGTTTTTTAGACTGATACGTTAAGGTTGTGTCATTGGTGTTTAAAACTGCTCCCTGATGTTCTAACAAATTGTTGTGCGCAGTAAAATCATAGCTTCTTCTTAAAAGAGCCTGTATTTTGGCAGTTAATACTTCTAAATCAAAAGGTTTGGCAATAAAATCATCACCACCCATATTAATAGCCATGACGATATTCATTTTATCACTGGCACTGGAAATAAATAAAATCGGTACTTTGGATACCTTGCGAATTTCACTGCACCAATGATACCCATTATAAAAAGGCAGTGAAATATCGATCAGGACTAAATGCGGATCAAAAGCACCAAATTCCTGAAAGACATGCTGAAAATCCTGAATTCGTTTGGCTTCATATCCCCAGCTGATAATTCTGTTTTCGATCGCTTTGGCAATGATTTCGTCATCTTCTACAATTAAAATTCGATACATGGTCTCACTTCCTTGACATTATGATAAATCAATTTATAGGAGATTGCAATTGCCTAAAAAAGAGGTTATTCCTCTTAGCATTTGGTTTCTAGATCACAAACGCTGGAATTAACCTCTTTCATGTATTTTTCATAAATCGCTTTTAATTCAATTTTCTGATCTGTTGTCAATGGAATGGAAGAATCCATCTGACTTTCTACGGTACCTTCATGCATGCCAATGATTTGACCATTTTTCACAAAAACAATCGTCGGTGCATATATTCTTTTTATGGAATCATCATTTAAGCCTTCATAAACAGAAAGAGAATCTTTCATTGCATCATATATTTTTTTATAGTCAGCACTCATTTCCTTTTCCGTTTCAATTGTACCATCTTCATTTAATTTCAGCTCATCACGCTCATCTTTTAAGTCAAAATAATAGATTTCTTTCGTATTTGTCTGACTGGCTGCTTCAATCAACACCGGTAAGGCATTTCTGCACCATGGACATTCATCAAATCCAAAATAAATGACACCACTGTTGTCTAATACTTCTAAAATCTTATCAGCATCCGCATAAATCATAGGATTATCACTTGGTAATTCGATATGTACATATTCTTTTCCAGTTTTATCTCGAATTTTTCCATTCAAGCTTTCATATTCTTCTTTAAATCGTTGCGCATCACTTTTTGTGCCACAGCCGGCAAGTAATACTAAAGCGCATAAGAAACTTACGAATTTTTTCATAACAAATCACCTCTTTTACCCAGTATAATCGAAATCCATTGGGTTGTAAAACGTTTTTAGCTGACTTCACACAAATTTCAGATAGTCTGACTGTTTCTTAATCCTTTCGGATAATGATTTTTGATCATATTGCCATCCCCTTTGCCAAATCCAAGTGAAATACCATGATACTGACAACTGACATAGCCTTTTTTGGGACTCATGATCACATTACCGCTCAGATATTGTTTAAGCTGTTCATCATTGAGATCAATTACATGCTGATAATGATGACTCAATAAAGAGGACATATAAAAATGATGATGAGGAGCAAAGCGATTTTTGATGATTTCACCTGCTAATATTCCTTCTCTTAATATAGGTACATCCAATTGTATGAAATCATTTTTACGCATATAAATCTTTGAATTGATTTCTGTCAGGTTCATATCTAAATCAATCTGATCCTGAAGAAAACGGATGGCTTCTTGAGGTATTTTTTTAGGCTTGATTCTTTTAATCGGACTTTTGGCAGTTTCTTCTTTTTTTCTCATTTTCGCAATAAAATGACCTTCTCCCCCATCCATTGGATAAATACGAATCAGTTTTTTTACCTCTAAATCTTCATAAGGTATACCACATCGCATTTTCCCATGATTGGCATCCAAAAGCTCCATTTCCGGATGCTTCTTTAAGAAATCAAAGATCACAGCCTCATTTTCTTCAATCGCATACGTACAAGTGGAATAGACCAGTATTCCATCCTTTTTCAACGCCAAAACCGCCAAATCTAAAAGATGTTTCTGACGTATGGAACATGCGATATTGTTTTCTTTTGACCATTCAATTGAAGCAATTTCATGTTTTTTCATCATGCCTTCCCCGCTGCAGGGAGCATCGACCAAAACTCTGTCAAACCAGCCTTTAACCTGAGGAATAAGCTTTTCCAAGGAAGAACAGGTGATCATATTTTCACCTACTCCTAAACGTTCTAAATTAGACATCAGTGTATTAGCTCGCTTACCGTCAATTTCATTACTTAACAAAAATCCTGTATGATTTAAAGCACAGGCAATTTGGTGACTTTTTCCGCCCGGAGCTGCACAGCAGTCTAATACCCAATGATCCTTCTGAACATCCAGTGCTTCTACAGCGGCACTGGCACTGGGCTCCTGAAGATAATAAAGTCCGGCTAAATGTGTCCAATGATTGCCTACCTTCAGATTTGGATCAAAAAGAAAACCGTTTGGGCTGAATTTAGAAGAAGTCAAATCAAAAGGAAAATACTGTTTTACAAATTGCTGTGAGCATTTTGCAGTATTGACCATCAGTCCTTTGTACATAGCCTGATCCAGTGTTTTTACATATTCTTCATATTCATCTTTTAAATATTCTTGCATTCGTTCTAAAAAAGTTGTTTTCATGCAACTATTTTAACATATTTTTAAAACTGTGTTACAATGAATACGGAGGAAGATATGAAAATTTACCCGATTTATCATAGTGGCTTTATGGTTGAACTGCAAGATCACATCTTATTGTTTGACTATTATCAGAAAGAATTGCCAATAACCACCAGCAGCAAGCCTTTATATGTTTTTGTTTCTCATAAGCATGCTGATCATTACAATCCAGAAGTTTTTGACTTAACAAAAGGATTTCACAAAAGATACTTTATCTTTGCCAGTGAAATCAAAGATCAACATGAAAATATTATTTTCATGCATCACGATGAGACCAAGCAGGTAGATGATGTAAAGGTATCAACCTTATTGTCTACTGACAGCGGAGTCGCTTTTATCATCGAAGTGGAAAACTTGAAGATTTATCACGCCGGGGATCTGCATTTATGGCTATGGGATGATGACACAGAAAAAGAAGCAAAAATGATGAAAGGCAGCTTTATGGCTGAAATGAGAAAGATCAAAAACATGCATTTTGATTTAGCCTTCCTGGTGCTGGACAGCCGACAGGATGAGAAATATGCCATGCAAGGAATTGATATTTTCAATGAGATGACAGATACATCCATTATATTCCCGATGCATTATTCAAGTGATCCAGCTCTTATGGAAAAACGTTTATTAAAGCTGAAATACAACACAAATATTGTCAACACAGAAAGGGTGAAATGTTATGAAGTATAAAATGATTCATGAAAATTATAATGTTTCAGATTTAGATGCATCACTGAAATTTTATAAAGAAGCTTTAGGCTTAGAAGAAGTTTCACGTAAAGAAAGTGATTCGTTTACCATTGTTTATATAAAAAATGAAGAAAGTGATTTTGAACTTGAACTGACACAATTAAAGAATCATCCTCAAAGCTATGATCTGGGTGAATGTGAATTCCATTTAGCCTTTGAAGTAGATGATTATCAGGCAAGTTATCAGAAGCATTCACAAATGGGCTGTATCTGTTTTGAAAATCCGATGATGGGAATTTATTTTATTGAAGATCCTGATGGATATTGGTTGGAAATCGTACCATCCAAAAAAGAGGTAACATGTTAGATATTCAAACACAAGCTATTGATTTTACATTGCCCGATGAAAATAGCACTCTTGTATCACTTCATGATTTTTTAGGCAAAAAAGTAGTAGTCTACTTTTATCCAAAAGACAATACACCTGGCTGTACAAAACAAGCCTGTGCCTTTAAAAATGCTTATGATGACTTTAAAAAAGAAGATATCATCGTCATCGGCATTAGTAAAGATACACCTAAATCCCATCAAAACTTTAAGAAAAAATATGATCTACCTTTTATTCTGTTATCAGATGTCGATCATCAAGTCATAGAAGCGTATGACTGCTGGAAAGAAAAAAAGCTTTATGGCAAAACCTATATGGGTATCACACGTTCTACATATGTGATTGATGAAAAAGGAATGATCATCAAAACATTTGAAAAAGCCAGTCCGGATCATAATGCTCAGGATATATTAAATTTTCTGCAACAATAAACAGTCCACAAAGGACTGCTTTTTTTTAGCGTTTGATCATACGCATTTTAAAATTTTTGATTTTAGCCATATAACGACTTGTATAAATGACTGTTATGACCAGTATGCCAAAGGATACCCCTTGGCAAAAAGAAGCAATATGCGCATAAACTCCCTTTTCAGCTAATCCATTTCCTTCTAACACCATAAAAATGATGAAACAGATAACGCCAATCCAGGAAAAAAAATGAAGGATTTTTGTTAATCTGATTTTTTCTTCATTGCTGTAATCAGCAACTTTTAATACCGTTTCTTCTAATTCTTGATTCATTTTGACTTCCTTTCTTTCTCCATCGAGTAATTCTCTTAGATCCACTTCATAATAATCACACATTTCAATCAGAATATCCAAATCAGGCATGTTACGCCCACATTCCCAACGTGATACAGTTCTTGAGGATACATTAAAATGTTGTGCAAGTTGTTCCTGTGTGAATCCATTTTCTTTTCTCAATTCTTTTAAAAAATTTCCTATTTTGATCTGATCCATTTGCTTCTCCTTTCTCTAACAGAATAGATGATCATTTTAAAAATGTACACGACATAAAACGAGAATGAAAGAAAAGACCCTGAATGATCAGAGTCTTAACTGAAATAGACATATTCTTCTTTTAAAGGAGGTATTCTTTTATAAGAAACTTCCTGCAGCAATGGAACATCGCCTTGGTATTCAGGATCATACACAACCTTCATTTGAGCTGTGAGTTCCAACCAATCACCGTCTACCATCGCATCTGCATTTTCACTCTGTACCATATAGCCAATCAACTGAACATCTTCCGCACAACATACCATCGCTTCTCGTCCGATAATATAAATATCCTCTGGATCGATGTCTCTGCGCATGACTTTACCGCGTATAACAACTGTTTTATCACGATATTTTTTCGCATTATCCAGAGCATCCATGTACCATAAACCATAATCATCATCACTGATTTCAATGACATTGGCACTTAAATCAAAAGGCATTTCATCATCACTCATCGGTGAGATTGTTCCATCTGTTAATTCATAAATAATCTGTGCCTGTTTATTAATTGATTTTACGTTTGTTCTCAGATAAGCTTTTTTTGTATCCTCACTGCATCTATTGAAAACGATGACATCAGCTGGATTGATCACATTAAACATAAAGGAACGCATATTGTTGATATAGCTGGTAAATGTTGAAGCATCGATGATACTCAAGATTTGTACGACTAACCAATCTAACGGTAATTCAATGTTTAAAAAATCATCAATGTTCCAGGTTCCATTATATTCCACCATGATACGATCAGGTGTATATGTTTTATCCAATTCTCTTAACACATCCGCACTGATCTCATCAATATTTTCAAAATAAACAACATCTGTATGAGTTTTTTTCAAAAATGCAGAATCATATTCTTCTATTCCTTCTTCACATACTAAAAGCAATGTCTTTTCTCCTTCATTGAAGCCTTCATCCAAAAGTGTTGTGTGAATAAGTGTACTTTTACCACTTTCAAGAAAACCCAAGAAAATATATACAGGTATTGCCATAACTATCCTATATGAAAGATCCCTTTGATCTTTTCTTCATTCACTTTGCTTCCAATGACAACAATTTTGCCAATTGGCTGAACTTCACCCTGACGAATATCAATTTCATTTGGCACATAGTCAAAAAACAGCCATCCATTTTCTGACTTCACCATACCCTTGGCACGAAGAATTGTTTCATCAAGTTGATTAAGCATATCATTGAGTTCTGTTTTTGAATAGCTGTGTGCTGTTTCATAAGCTACACTGATAAAATCTTCATCCGCATCATGTCCATGATGATGGTGATGGTGATGATGATGTTCCTCATCATGATCATGCCCACAGCAACATTCTTCATGTTCATCGTGATCATGGCCACAGCAGCATTCCTCATGTTCATCATGATCATGCCCACAGCAGCATTCCTCATGTTCATCATGATCATGCCCACAGCAGCATTCCTCACGTTCACCATGATCATGTCCACAGCAGCATTCATGATTATGATCCTCATGGTGAGGCTCAATAGCTTCTAAAATCTGATGATCGCTGAGTTCATCCCAGTCTGCAATGATACAGCTGGCATGAGGATTTAATTCATGAATCAAATGAACGGTATTTTCTATCTTTTCTGAATCTGCATTTTTTGTACGGCTTAAAATGACAGTTTTAGCAGCTTCAATCTGATTATCAAAGAATTCTTTAAAATTCTTATGATACATTTTAGCCTTATTGATATCTACAACACAAACCAGTGCATTTACATCTAAGTGAACATCTTCAATGGCATCAATGACATCACTGAGCTTACCTACACCACTTGGTTCAATAATTAATCTTTCAGGTTCATACTCTTCTACAACCTTAATTAATGCTTTTCTGAAATCACCCACCAAGGAGCAGCAGATACACCCAGAATTAATCTCTTTGATTTCAATTCCCGCTTCTTTTAAAAACGTTCCATCAATTCCAACATCACCAAATTCATTTTCAATCAATACAACTTTCTCGTTCTTCAGTTCTCCGGACAGCAGTTTTTTGATCAACGTTGTCTTTCCTGCTCCCAAAAATCCAGAAATTACATCTACTTTTGTCATTTTGTCTCATTCCTTTCATCAAATAAATGTTTCATTTCATCAAGGTCTTTGATAAGTCCCTGATATGGATAATTCTTTTTCGCATCTTCATAATATTTCAGATCAATCAATGCCTTTTCATCATCATGATTCACTAAAAGATCAATTCCATACATCATTAATAAAGAAGAAACATCTGTTTTATTCTTTTCAGCTGTTTTTTTCACTTTTCCCTGGAAATAATGTTCAATTTCACTCTGACTTGCATCCATGATCAACAATAGACTAATCAGATCAATGGTCACACTGTTTTTATAAATATCACTGATTGAAAGACTTTCCAGTTCCTTAAGAAGTTTTTCTGCTTCTTCATATTTTTTTAAAATAATAAGTCTATTTGCTTTATTTGCAGCAATGCAAGTATTAAGAGGATTAGTTAAATCAGCTCCTTCATACAATTCAAGCAAACTTTCATCTAAATCCAAAGTACGCTTACCCTCTGCATATTCTTTTGAGAGAATCAGCTGCTGATATAGTGAATGAACACTTTTTGGTTCACGATAAATACAAAGTATATTGTATCCATCATTTGGAACTCCTAAATCCATAGGAATCAAATTACTGACCCCGCTTAAAAGTCCCATCACAATCATCATACTGGCAAAGATATAGAAAAGATGATCCTTGATCAATAATGTCAAAAGGAAAAACAGCAATGCCAGCATTAGATTAACAAGCCCTCCTCCTAAATTATAGAGAAAATATGGCTGATTTTCTGACTTAGGAGGTTCCATCAGACATTGACCGGCAGTACCTTTCAAACGATATCTGCGAAACACTATCTTATCATTTTCTTTGACCCACATATAACTGCCAATTCGATATGAAACAAAACGATAACCAGTAAAAAGGCCAAAAATACAGTGTCCTGCCTCATGAAGTGCAATTTGCAGAATATAAGAAATCAAACCAAATATAGCAATATAAATGAACACCGGAATGCTCCAGCCCATACGAACATCGATTTGTATCAAGTAATAGCCCAACAACAAACCCATACATCCGCCTAATACCAATTGAATTAAAATAACACTAATCTTTGACTTCATGAATATCCTCCACTTCACTGAAACGATATTTACATGTTACTTGTGGATATTTATCATGATCTACTTCACTTAAGAACATGCTCATACTTCTGACAAACAGTTCGCGATTGCCGTAAAGCTGACGATAAATGACCATCTCGCTCAATGTTTCACTGTCGATTGCAACATCTTCAACGTAATGAGACTTGCCTTTAAAATGGCGATAAATTCCATGTACTTTAATTTTTCTCATTTTCATCACCTTATCCATTATAGCACAAAAAATAAAAAGTGAAGACTTATTGATCTTCACTGTAATGGATAATCTGATCCTTCAAATCTTCCATGACTTCATCCAATCGGCTTACATCCAGATTCTTATTTTCCGATAGAAGATAAGTCTCTAGACTGTCATAGTTATAAATCAAAGGATTCACATCAATCAGATAAAACTCACTGTTTTGATAATACAGATATGGCTTTAATTCACTGAAAGTTTTTTTGCCAAGCACATTTACAACAGTATCATCCTGAATTGTTCCTTTATTAAATTTTAAAAGTGTAACAACCGGTATTTGTGAAACACCGATATCATGAGACATTGCATATTGCAAAGAAAATTCATATCCTTCTTCATCCAGCTTTTCGCTTGGACAAATTGTTATTTTTCCTTCTTTTGCAACCTTACACACCATAAAAGTATGAGAAACACCTTTTCCTAAAACATCCTTTTTAATACGTTTCATTTGATCGTCAGTAAAAGATATCAATTCTTTTTCCATACTGAGTGCTATTCCTTTTTTTACTGGCTGAGGATCGGGCTGTTGAATCACTTCTAAGGGAACGCTCACAACACTTCTTGGCAGCTCAATTTCATAATTATGATCACTGCTTTGAATCGTCACTTTTTCTTTTGATGAAACAAAATCTTCTTTCATCAAATTCATCTTTTCATTTTCTTCAACAGTGAAGCTTTTCAGTACTGTTGCATCATTCATCTTGCAGGCTTGAATTGACTTCTCAACAAATGTTTTGTCAACAGAATCTTTCATATTTGCATAAGTAAAGCTTGATTCAAGTATCTTATATAATTGGTCTTCATCTTGAAGAAGAAATCCCTGATTCAGCTCAAACAAGATTACGCCTTCAAAAGACTGTTCATCAATTTGTTTGATGGACATGCAAAGGTTTCCTACATCATTTGGATCAATTTCAAGTACAGGTTCTTCTTTTTTACAACCATAAAGTAAAAACGCTGTAAGCAAGAGACATATCACTTTTTTAATTTTCATCTCTACACGCTCCTCTTTTGAATCAATTATATCATTTACTTTCAATTTTACCATTATTTTTCTTTGCAAAGTGCTTGAAGTTTTTTTATGAAAGCTTATAATCTAATGGTATGAAAAAGTTAGATAAAGAGGCTATTCCTCAATTAAGAAAGTTTTCAAGACTTGCCCACTATAACGAATATAACTCCAATGTCGTCACCATGTTTTTATGGAATCATGTTTACGAAATCTTTTATGAAGAACACGAACATTTTATTCTAATATTAGTAAACTACCATCACCGTTTTGGATGGCTGATGCCGTTGTGTGAAGAAAGTTATCTGAAAGAAGCTTTTTTTGCAATGGAAAAATATTCAAAAGATCATCACATTGCGTATGAGATTCATGGTATGAATCAAAAACTAAAGGATTTTTGTGAAAGCAACAAGATGCATTTTATTTATCATAATGATATAGATGCACAAGACTATGTGTATGATGTTGAAATGCAGCGTTCTTTGAGCGGAAAAAAGATGCAGAAACGCAGAAATCATTACAATGCCTTTATGAAAGAATATCAGCATCGTTTTACTTATCGCCCACTGAAAAAAGACGATAAGGTGATAGTTTTTGATTTTCTGGAAGACTGGAAAAATCATCATGAACGAAAAGATGAAATTGAAACTGAAATGGAAGGAATCGATCTTCTTTTTGATTTGTTTGATGAATTAGAATTGAAAGGTATGTGCATTTTTATTGATGATCAGCTGAAAGCTTTTTCTATTTACAGTGAATTAAGTGATGATATGATTGAAATGCATATTGAAAAAGCTGATCATTCTATTCGCGGTTTGTATGTTGCTATACTAAAATATACGCTGATGGAGATTGATCCAAAATTCAAATATCTTAATCGTGAAGATGATTTAGGACTTGAATCTCTTCGAAAAGCTAAATCAGACCTGCATCCTATATATAAAGTTACCAAATATATTGCCTATCAGGGTGAAACCAAAATCATTCCAGCAAATGATGATTACAAAGATCAAATTATCCAGCTTTGGAAAGATGCCTTCCAAGATGAAGATGAGATTTCTTCACAATTCTTCTTTGAATATCTTTATGATCCCAAACAGACTCATCTTTTAGTACATGAATCAAAAGTATTATGTATGTTACAGACCCGTCAAATGGAAATCATCAAAGATCAGCAAAAACAACAAGTAATATTTATTGTTGGAGTAGCTACCAATCCTTATTATCAAAAATGCGGTTATATGAAAAAACTTTTGAATCATGTACTTGAGATATACAAGAACTCTGTCATTCTGATTCAGGCTTACAATTGGGATCTGTATAAACCTTTTGGTTTTAAGGAAATGTATCAGCTTTATCTGTCACATTTTGAAGGCTTGGGAAATGAAAAACATGAGATTTGTTCAAACAGCCAACATCTGTTATCTCTATATCAGGCTTTTACACAAAATAAAGATGGTTATCGTGTACGTGATTTACATTATTATGAACATTTCTTTATTCCCTATCATCAACTTTTTGATGAAATCATGGCTAATGATGAAGCTTATATTGTGGTAGATAAAGGTCATACTCTGGTCAGCGAATGCATTTATATGAATGAAAAAGCCTTATTTGAGCTGTTAAATCAGTTTCAAAGCATTGATGTTATTGCTGATATTCCTTTGGGTAAAAATCAGCTTGTCAATCGTATGATGGTCAAAGGTGATTTTGACAAAAATGACCATTTATATATCAGTGAATTTTATTAGAGTGACAATTCAGTTAGTTAAACAAAGACCTTCTGTGATATACTTAGTATAGACAAAGGAGGTCTTTTTTATGGATTTTAAACTCATTCTTGTTATAGCAGTTATTGCTGTGATTGTTTTGTGGGTCATTATGACGTACAATGGATTTATTTCATTAAGAAATAAAGTTGAAGAAAGCTTTTCAACGATGGATGTTTATCTGAAAAAGCGCTACGATTTGATTCCAAATCTTGTGGAAACAGTCAAAGGCTATGCAAAGCACGAATCTGAAACGTTAGAAAAAGTAATTGGTGCCAGAAATAAAGCGGCACATGCTGTTACAGTTGATGAAAAAATTGCAGCTGAAAAACAGCTTGCACAGTCCATGATTCATTTGAATGCTGTAGCTGAACAGTATCCAGATTTAAAAGCAAACGCAAACTTTATGTCACTACAGGCAGATTTAAAAAGCATGGAAGGCGAAATTGCCAATGCACGCAAGTATTACAATGCATTAGTTCGCCAGTTTAATACAAAATGCGAAAAGATTCCAAGCAATATCATTGCATCGTTATTCCATTTTGAAAGAAAGCCATTATTTGAGGTAGATGCTCCTGAAGAAAGACAGAACGTAAAAGTTCAATTCTAATTATGAAGATTTTTAAAGGAGTTTTAGCTTTTCTTTTCAGCATACTTTTGCTTACTCCAATAAACATTCATGCACAGGAAAGATTTGATATTGATCAATATGATATCCACATCAAGGTCAATGAAAATGGAACGCTAAACATAACAGAGATTATTGAGATGGATTTTAGTCAATATGCCCATGGCTTTTATCGAAACATTCCTGTTAAATATGAGATGAACTGGGCTGAATTAGGCAAAAAGACGTATTATTTTCCAGTTTCTGATATTTCTGTTCTCAATGATCCTTATGAAGTTGATACAGAAAGTGATGGAGTTCAAATCAAGATTGGAGATCCTGATGAATATGTTTACGGCAAAAAGCGTTATGAAATTCATTATACGGTCTTAATGCGTGATCTTGAAATTGATCAAGATTATTTCTATTTCAATCTGATTGGCAATCAGTTTGACTGTAAGATTAATACTGTTCATTTTGAAATTGAAATGCCAAAAAGCTTTGAACCCGAAAAATTACAATTCAGTGAAAGTGTTCATTATACAATCAATGATCACACCATTACAGGAAATACCATCAATCCATTGTATAACTATCAGGG
>CAMEIZ010000006.1 GCA_945919165.1 uncultured Traorella sp. | reverse complement strand
ATCGATGAATTAAATCCATATTGAGTTGAATAATTGTTTGAATATCATTTTCATTTGCTGCTTGAATTTTTAACATGATTTGATAGTAACATAATTCTATTATTTATACAATTGAAAATCACTTGAGTTTTTCAAAATACAATGCTACCATAACATTATGAAAAACTTAAGAAATACAATTAACTCTTATAAACCTTTTAATGAACAGGAAGAAAAAGACAAAGCCTTTCTTTTAAAAGCCATGGATCTGCATTCAGATCTTCTTTTTCGTACAAATCCATGGATGCATTTTTCTTCTTCCTGTTGGATTGTAAATCCTGATGCTGACAAAGTTTTGATGATTTATCATAAAATCTATAACTCATGGGCTTGGCTTGGAGGTCATGCTGATGGTGAAGAGAATCTGTTAAAAGTGGCGCAAAAAGAGCTGCAAGAAGAAAGCGGTATCCGTCATGCTCGTTTTTTATCCGACCAACCCTTTTCTTTAGAAGTCTTGACAGTTGATGGACATATAAAAAAGAATGAATATGTCAGTTCTCATCTTCATTTAAATCTTACCTATTTGTTTGAAGCAGATGAAAAAGAATCTTTGATCTTAAATCAAAACGAAACCAATGGAGTTTTATGGATTCCTGTCAAAGAAGTAGAAAACTATGTCAGTGAAGAGTGGATGATGAAGAATATCTATCGTAAACTTTTGTCTAAATGGGGAGATTTTAAATGAAAAACATTGTCGTTGTCGCAACAGGAGGCACAATTGCCGGAATAGGTGAAAAAGGAAAAACTGTAGCCTATCATGCCGGTGAAATCAGTGTTGATGATATCCTAAAATCCATTCCCAATGTAGCAAAACTAGCCAATATTCGTGAAGTACAGCTTTTAAATGTTGACAGCAATGAAATGAATGAAAACAGCTGGCTGACATTGGTAAAGACGATCAATTGTCTGATTGAACAACAAAATGTAGATGGAATTGTGGTCACACATGGAACAGACACGATTGAGGAAACAGCTTATTTTTTAAATCTTTGCGTACATTCAGAAAAACCTGTCGTCATGACAGGTGCTATGCGTCCAGCAACTGCTACCAGTGCCGATGGTCCTTACAACCTCTATCAGGCAATTTCACTTGCTGCGTCTGCAGAAGCAATCGCTCAGGGTGTCATGGTTTTATTTTCCAATACGATTTATTCAGGAAGAGACATTCAAAAAGTGAACAACTATAAAATTGATGCGTTTGATCAGAAATCATTTGGCTGTCTTGGTTATATGCAAGATGAACATGTGTATTTCTTTTCAAAGACTTTTAAGCACCATACTCTTCATTCCATTTTTTCAAAGAATCTTCCTAATGAATTGCCTAAAGTAGCAATTGCCTATTTTTATGCTGGTGCAGATGCTTCTATTCTGGATTATCTTTCTTCTTCAAATGAAGGTATTATTATCGCAGGAAGCGGTAATGGAAATTATTCAAAGGAATGGATGGAAAAAATCGAATCCAACTCAAAAAAAGGCATCGTATTTGTACGTGCCAGTCGAGTCCCATTGGGAATTGTTTTCAATGATCATATCTTTGATCCGCATGAATATTGTATTGCAGCCAATACCTTAAGTGCCCAAAAAGCACGTATTTTACTATCACTCGCTCTTTCCTATACGCATGACCGTAAGAAAATAAAAGAAATATTTGAAGAATACTAATGCTGATCATCGATCAGCTTTTTTATTATTAAAAAAGATTTGTTTTCACAAATCTTTATTTACAAGTAAATCCGGCTTCTTTTTGACCTTCAATGGTTTGTTCATAGGATACATATGCAGCATTTTCTTCTCCTGTAACCAAATTGGAATCAAGCAGTTCTTTCATACTAGTTTGAGTATAATCGATGATAACCTTTTCATTGAGTACTTGATTTTCAATTGTATACTCATAGCTGATTCCCTTTATACCACTAATACTTTCCTTAAATTGTTCCACTGAATTCAATACCATGTCTTCATCAATACCCTTCAAATCCATGACATTGACTGATGTCTGCTTGAGAATCTTGTCATCTTCATATTCATATGTATTGGTAATACTGACACCATTGATTTCACCTTCACAAACAGTGGTTTTGGTTTCATTTGGTTTTTCCTGACAAGCAGCTAAGCACAGAATACATAAAACAGCAATTATTTTTTTCATAATACCTCTCCCTAGACTATATCTATTCTACAACAAAAACCAAAAAAAATATAGGATAAAACCTATATTTCTACATATTTCTTTAATTCCTGTACTAAATGTGACATAGGTAAACCAACCACATTCGTATAATCCCCTTCAATACGATTAACAAACAGCATGCCTTTTCCCTGGATGGCATATCCTCCTGCTTTGTCATGATATTCTTTACATTTGATATAGCGATCAATATCTTCTTCACTAAGCTGATTGAATGTTACTTTAGTACGTTCATAAAAGCATTCATTGACCGTTTTGCTCAGCAAAGATACTCCTGTAATCACATCATGAGTTTTCCCTGAGAGTCGATGCATCATATTTCTCGCATCCTCTTCATCTTTTGGTTTTCCCAGAATCATATCATCCACTACGACAATGGTATCCGCACCAATGACAAATTCTTCGGGATGCGTATCTAATACTGCTCTGGCTTTGTCATAAGCAACTTTCATCACTCTTTCTTCAATGGGCAATGATTCATCCATAACTTCTTTTAAATTGGCACTGGCACATGAAAAAGGAATACCGCTGATATTCATCAGTTCTCTGCGTCTTGGAGATTCACTGGCTAATAATACTCTTCTCATTTTTCAACACTTCTTTCTAAAAAAATTTTAACACTATCAATGCTGATTTTCAATGGAAAATTTTTCTGCTGTGCGTTTAAATATCTGTGAAAACACCAGACATCCTCCAACGAAAGTCACAATAAAAGTCAACATAATTCGAACAACCATACCAAAGAAAAACTCCTCTGGAAACATATTAATCATGATGGAAACAGAAGGATCCAACAGCCATAAATCGTTTCTGAAAAACAGTTGATGGAAGGAAATCCAAAAAGCATTAAAATCAATTAAGGCTGATAATAAAAGAAAACCAACTACAATGATAAAAGCCAATATAACCTGTCTAAATCCAAGCCTCAAATCAACAAACAAAGCTTTAACATCATATCCTTTCACTTTGACAAAAACAGCTTGTATCACCAAAGAAATCACTCCCAGCAATATGATCGCAAGACAAATCATACGGGCATTTAAATAAAGATTCTTCACATCAATCATGTGATCACTCTCTCTTTGATCAAATACCTCACGTTCAATTCCTTTTACATTTTGTACACAGCTGATATCCTGACGCTGATCATTTAAATAATCCAACAGAGTTTGAGTAGCTGCCAACAAACCTTCCTCGCTCATCCCAATGTTTTCAGCTGTATTCAGCTTTGCATACTCACTCTTATAGTAATTGAAATTAAATGCGTGATATCGGATACTGCCAAACAAACACGCAGTTAAAAGTCCCAATGCAACAAATACACTTAATATTCTACTGCTTCTTTCCAACTTGATTCACCCAACTTCCTACTTTATCCTTCACTTCTTCAAATGACTTTTTGACATTTTAAGGAATCGCAATCATCCTGAAACTTATCTAACAAGGTCAAAACTTCAACATTCTTAAAATCCTCATCTTCACTTAACAGATTGCGATGGAGACCAATATTATAGAGAACAACATGATACATTTCTTCAAGGGAACAGCTGCTTTTGCAGTAATCCATAAACTTATGAACCAGCTTTGTTTTTGTTTCAACATCCATTTTTTCCATTAAATGATTACAGGCAATATCACACATCATAGGCAGAATCGTTTTTTTGCTGCCAATCACAAAATGGTTGTCTTCTTTTAAAAAGCTATAGATCTGATGAGAAATATACGCTTCATTCACACTTAATCCATTTACTTTTGATTTCAAAAGAATTGGATTTGTCACATGATAAAACATACTGCTGACCACATCTAATTCATTTTCATAACAAGTCACTTTATTTTGAAACTGAAGAGATTGAATACGTTTCTCATAATTTTTCATCATATCCTGATTGATCCCAGGAGCATTAAAAGTAATGATTTCATCAATCTGTTCAAGTTTTTCCTCACTGGCTGTACATCCCAAAAACAAAGCCAGATTACCACCCTTTGAATGACCAATCAAATGCAGACGTTTATTTGTTTTGAGCTCACTGAAATATTTATAAGCTCTTAATTGCTGATGCGTGATACCTAAAAAGATTTCCAGATTATCCTGCCAGTCTTCCCAGCCGCATCGATTATGATAAGCATCAAACAACTCACTGCCGCGAAAAACAAGGTAACAGTTTTCCTTATCTTCCATTTGATAGTAAACTAAACCGCTTTGATTATTCTCATTCACATAATCTGTAATTGTTAAATCCATAAAGCCATAATAGTTTTCCTGAACCATAAATGCCTGCAATTCCTTATAGAAATCAATATCCTCAATTTTCTGAATTGCACACTGCTCAAAATAAGTTGAAAACAGCATACCCTTTCGATAATCCGGAATATCAAAATAAGTCAGCGCACATAAATTAGCATAATCTTCAGCACTAAATGGCGACATTCACTTCACCTCTTTCATGAGGAATCATTTGTATATTTTCTAACATACCGACAGCTTTGCGATAGCTTTCCATATCAGCACATTCCACATTGATCATCAACATTTCTTTATCTTTGATGCATTGAGCCTGCAGATAAAGCAAATGAGAATCATCCTTCAATTCATGCAAAACAGCTTTCACATGAATTCCTTCATTTTCAAAATCAAGATGATCCAAAGCATTATATGTATTCAGATAACGATAAGCGAAATCCATCTTTTCATGATTTTTATATCCGGTAATTTTTACGCGAAGCGATACTGTCTCTTCATCTCTTTGTTCCAGTATCATCGTATGATGATCAAAGCTCTGAAGAGCATTTCCATCAAAATAAATAAACCAGTTGCCATAAACATAAAATACTGATTCTTTACGATATCCAATCATTCCTTTTGGATACTGATCCACATCAAAAATTCTGTTTGGGCGATTCAACAGTTTGCATAACTGCTGATATTCATCTACTGGAAGTGGCAGATTAGGATCTAATTCATGGGCTTTTTCCAATGACAGACAAATCGAAGAAGCAATACTTTTGGCCTTTTCATCAAAAATGCTGTTCTCAAAAAGACAGTCACACCATAAAGAAACCAATGCACAGTTTAAAAAGAATTGCGCATTTTTTTCCAATTGATTCCATACATAATAAGTCTGACAGGCTTTATCAATTGACAATCCCCGGCAGTCGGATGCCTGTATATATCCAAAAGGCGTGATCACGGTTTTTTCCTTTGAAAGCGGCAGATAGCTTTTATTATCCCATCCATAAGTAGCTTCATCTTCATCTTTCATTTGCGCAAATCCTGCCATCAGCTGCCCCATATACGGAATAAAATAGTTTTCCTGAATTCTTTCAAAATCATGATCATCCAAATAACTGCATTCATCATCTATTGAAAGATAAACAGAAGAAGCTTTCTGAATATTCTCAAACAATTCACAAACGGCTGCATGATAACCTGCACCCACTAAAGCTGAATTGGTTTTGGCGATAAAATAATAGTTTTCAATTAAAATCTCAATCACACCTAAAGGACAAAGATAGATCTCTCCCTTCTGTTGCTGAAATTCAAAAAGATATCCCTGTTGATCACAAATCGTTTTAATTGTTTCAACCAGCTTGGCTGTTTCTTCACTTGTTCTTACTATACCTTCTATACTAACATGTATCATACTGATTCCTCGTTTCTTTTCTATTTTACTCTACTCCTACATAAAATTCAAATGGTGAGCCATGAAAACAATTCTTCTCTATAGTCTTGTCTTTTTCAGTATTCTCAATCACAACGAAATTCTTATCAGCAATCAAAAGACCTTTGCTTTTTTTATTGAAAAACTTCTTCCAAGTCTTTTTTTTCTCTGTACCTTAGTGGGTATGATTCCAATCGTTAACAGTCAAAAAGCTAAATGGACACGTTTCTTATTTCATCTTGATTCAGCTTCTTTCTTTTTGGTTTTAAAAGGAATTCTGATTGGCAATCCTGCTTTCAGTTATTTATGTGTTCAGCTCTATCAAAATCACCTTTTATCTAAAAAACAAGCTCAGCGTCTTATATTCTGTGTAAATCTTCCTTCTATCAGTTTCATGCTGATGACCCTTTCTTCAATGTATTCGTTACCATTGGCTTTTTCCTGTTTTCTTATTCAGCTTTTAAGTGTGCTAATACTTCTTTTTATTACAAGATCAATCCCCATTGAACTGACACATTCGCCAACTTCTTTTTCATTTCATCAGTCTATTTTGTTTTCCATCAAAACGATGGCATTGATTTTAGCTTATCTTTTTGTGATATCTTCTATAAAATGTCTAATTCTTTTATATTTTCCTTCTTTTCATTTTATAGTCGAACTATTCTTTGAATTTTCAAGCGGTGCTGCTTTTTTAATGGATCATCGATATCCTTTATTTTATCTGTTAATCTGTTTTGGCTTTGGAGGAATATGTTCTCACCTTCAGATATTTGAAGGCTGTGAATCCTTGAAAATGAATTATATCCATTATTTCTTTTTTCGCATTTTCCATGTTTTTTTGAATTTACTGATTTATTTATTATTTTTTGTTGTCATTTTTCACACATTTCAATGAAGCGTGGTATAATAGTCAGGCGAGGTGATGTCATGGTTAAAGAGTTGTTTCCATTTTGGATTGCCCTTTTATCCAATATAACAGCACAGGTTTTAAAACCTATTATTTATTATTATCGAACCGGTAAGTTTGATATTCGTTATACGATTGCCAGCGGTGGCTTTCCAAGCAGTCATACATCAACAGTTACTTCACTTTCACTGGCAGTAGGAATCGTAGAAGGCTTTGATTCCACTTTATTTGCAGTGACAACGATTTTTTCTATTATCGTTATTTATGATGCAGTGAATGTTCGCTATTATGCAGGAAAAAATATTGAATTGACTCAGCAGCTGGTCAGTGATCTTGCTGAAATGATCAAATTGCCTTTGGATGATCCGATTTATCATGAAAAAATGAAAAATGTCTTGGGTCATCGTGGAGTAGAAGCTATTGGCGGTTTAATCCTAGGGATCATTCTTACACTTTTTGCAGCAGCCCTGCTTGGTTTATTGATTTAGGAGAAAAGATATGACAGATAAAGAAAAAGAAATTGTTGACGTACTTGAAAAAATACGTCACTATATTTAGCGTGACGGCGGTGATTTGGAATTTGTCAGTTTTGTTGATGGTATCGTAACCATCAAAATGCTAGGTGCTTGCAGTGACTGTTTAGCCTTAGACGACACAATTTCAATGGGTGTTGAAGCTTTACTTTTAGAAGAAGTAGAAGGTGTCACAGGTGTTCAGGTAGCCCAAATTTATTAGGCTGCCTTTTAATATGGAAAAATCTGGGGAACCTCTCCCTGAACATACTCCATTACTAAAGGAATACTGTGAACGACACTAAGATCAATAGATTCAAATCCCAATATGATATGTCCCTGACAATCTACCTGCAAGATCAGTTCAATCATTGCATTATTAATACCCAAAGAAGTTGTTTTGATATCATAGCTGGTTTGTATCTTTTTGGAGATCAGAAAAGAGGTTGTCAGTTCAGGCCCTTTTGTCTGCAAAAAAACATTCCCAGTAAAATAACCCAGTGGAATACCGGCTCGAATTTCGCTTTTCATGGCTTCATTTAAATGGTTGTTGACAAAACGAATCCACGCATTCAGCTTTTGGGTGTCAATGCTGACATTTTGGTTTTGATATTTCACCAAATCATGAGGGATTTCAATTTCTTTAACACTCTCCATGATTTCTAGAATCACTTTTTCATGAAAGTAGGCTTGTGACTGAATTTTGATATAGGGCTGAAGCTGTAAATAAAATGAAAGAAATATGGATATTATTATGAATAAAATCAGAATCATTAGATTCTTTTTTTTAATTTTCATACATCTTCATTAAAGCTTTTTTTCCTTTCATACCGATTTCAATACCTTTTTCAAGAGCACTGGCATTTAATGCTTTTACTTCACTGTTGAGACATTCTTCATATGTTGCAGCTTTGGACATGACACAAATACAGGCTTTATTATGTTTAAGTGTTTCCACATTAATTTGATTGGAACACAGAAATCCTTTTGTATTAAAAACAAATATCATGAGTGTAAAAGGAAGCTTGATTTGCAGTCCGATGACTCTTTCATTTTCAAGCTGAATACTTTTTAGATCGATCATATCGTATCCTTTCTCTTAATTCAGTATATGTTATCAAGAATTAAGAAGTACAAGACAGTCTATGCGTTTTGCCTAAAGAAAAATAGGCTTACGCCTATCATTTCTGTCTTATCCAATCGATCCGCTCATATCCAGCTTTAACAGCTGATTTAATTCTACAGCATATTCCATTGGAAGTTCTCTTGTGAACGGTTCTAAAAATCCCATTACAATCATCTGAGTAGCACTTTCCTTTGTCAGACCGCGACTCATGAGATAGAACAGCTGATCTTCAGAAATCTTTGAAACAGTTGCTTCATGTTCAATCTGACTGGTTGCATTTTTCATGATATTGGTTGGTACAGTATCACTGGTTGACTGTTTATCCAATATCAGAGTGTCACATTCCACTTTACTTTTGGCATAGCTGGCTTTTTCATTATGAGAAACTAGTCCTCGATAATTGACCTTCCCGCCATTTCGAGATACTGATTTTGAAATAATGCTGCTTGTCGTATGAGGAGCTAAATGGATCATTTTCGCACCGGCATCCTGAATCTGATTTTCACCGGCTACGGCAATCGAAACAGTGATTCCCTTGGCATATTCACCTGCCAATACACAGGCAGGATATTTCATTGTAATCTGAGAACCAATGTTTCCATCAATCCATTCCATGGTCGCATTCTCATAACAAATAGCACGCTTGGTCACCAGATTCAAAATATTGCTAGACCAGTTCTGAACAGTTGAATAACGACATTTGGCATTTTTGTGAACGAAGATCTCAACAACTGCCGCATGAAGAGAATCCTTTGAATAACTTGGAGCTGTACAGCCTTCCACATAGTGTACATCTGCTCCCTCATCCACAATAATCAGGGTTCTTTCAAATTGCCCCATTCTTTCAGAATTAATTCTAAAATAAGACTGCAGAGGCTTTTCAAGATGAACTCCTTTAGGTACATAAATAAAGCTTCCTCCTGACCAGACAGCAGAGTTCAAAGCTGCAAATTTATTGTCTGCATAGCTGACAATAGTACCAAAATACTTTTTGAATAAATCAGGATGCTCTCTTAAAGCTGAATCCGTATCCAAAAAGATAACACCTTTTTCTTCAACTTCTTTTAACATATTGTGATAAACAACTTCACTTTCATACTGAGTTGAAACACCTGCCAGAAATTTCTGTTCAGCTTCCGGAATTCCCAGCTTATCAAAGGTATCTTTGATTGTTTCCGGAACATCATTCCAATCCTTTTCCTGTTTATCACTTGGCTTGATGTAGTATGTATAATCATCAAAGTCAATGTCTTGAACATTTGGTCCCCAGTTCTGAATTGGCATTTCTTTAAATTTACGATAGGCTTTCAGACGAAACTGAAGCATCCAATCCGGTTCATTTTTCTTTTTTGAAATCAGAGCAACAATTTCTTCATTGAGTCCTTTTCCTGTATTATATACACTGACATCTTCATCATGAAAACCATATTTATATTCTGTTGACGGTAGATTATTTTCCATTTTTTTCACTCTCCGCAATCATTTCTTCCATAGCCTTCCAGCCAATCGTGGCACATTTGATACGATTGGCCTGCTTCCCCACTGTATGAAAAGCTACTGCTTCTTCTAATAAGTCTTCATCATAGTCCTTGCCATCGATCATGGCATGATAATTCTCAATAATATGATTTGCTTCATCAATGGTTTTTCCCATTAACAATTCACTCATGATAGAAGTACTGGCAGTGGCAATAGTACAGGCAACTCCATCAAAACGAATATCTTCAATCTTATGATTTTGAATTTTAGCTTCGACATGAATATCATCAATACAGGAATCACTGGCCATATGGCGAGTATAATACGTATCATCATGCGTCAGTTCATGATTTCGGGGATATTGATAGTGATCCATAATGATCTGACGCAGAATCATCGGATCATTCATTAATTCAGACATAGTACCTCCTTAGAAGAAAACATTTAAACAGTTTTCAATGGTTGCATTCTTACAAACTTCCACAAAACGATCCACTTCTTCTTTTGTGTTATAAAATGTACAGCTGGCTCGTAAAGTTGCACTTGTATTCAGTTTATCCATTAATAGCTTGGCACAGTGCTGGCCGGCACGTACAGCAACTCCCTGTGAATTGAAATAACTTGCGGCATCCTGAGCAAAAACATCTTTGACATTAAAAGTAATGATTCCTCCATCAGCATGAGGATTATAGAGAATCAAATTATCCAGCTTGGAAAGCTTTTCAATAGCATAAGCATGAAGTTCTTGCTCATATTGATGGATATTGTCCATACCAATAGCACTTAAATAATCAATGGCAGCATGAAAACCAATAACCGCTTCAATCGCCGGTGTTCCTGTTTCGTATTTATAGGGAGCATCTTTTAACAGGATATTCCCACACATGTCAAAACGGGCATTACTGCCTCCTCCAACCATGAATGGATCCATTTTTTGAAGAAGTTCAAATTTACCATAAAGAACTCCAATACCGGTAGGCCCACACATTTTATGAGCACTGAATGAAGCAAAATCACAGTCAATATCCTTAACATCCACACTCATATGAGGAGCACTCTGAGCAATATCCATGGTTACAATGGCTCCATATTCATGAGCAATCGCACAGATTTCTTTCATTGGAACTTCATAACCCAAAACATTTGTAACCTGTGCCAGTGCTACTACCTTCACGCGCTCATTCATCACTTTTCTGAAATTTTCAATTGGAAGACGGCCTTCTTCATCCAATTCAATATAACAAAGCTCACAGCCAACTTCTTCACAGACTTTCATCCACGGTAAAATATTAGAAGCATGTTCAGCTTCACAGCTTAATACAACATCTCCTTTTTTTAGAAACTTCTTATAACCATAGGCAACCAGATTCAAGGAATTGCTGGCACCTGATGTAAAAACAATCTCTTTTTCATCAGCATGAATAAATGAAGCAACTGCTTTTCGGCATCCCTCATATTCACTGTCTACCTGATAACTGAGTTCATAGTCACCACGATGAGCATTTACACTCAGATCTGTATAGTAATGTGTCACAGCATCAATGACACACTGTGGTTTAAAGGTTGTTGCAGCATTATCAAAATAGATGAGATCATGTCCTTGCATCTTTTTATTTTGAAGCATTGGAAAGTCTTTTCTTATCTTTTCAACATCAATCATGACAATCCCACCTTTCTTTCTATTTTTTCACTTAATTCCTGATTGATTTTTTCATCTTCTAAAACATGGGCAATAGGCATCAGATAACCTATTGTAATCAATCCCAAAGCCTGCGTCTGGCTTAAGCCTCGGCTTTGAAGATAATAAAGCTGATTTTCATCGATTTGACCCATGCCTGTCGCATGACTGGCCTGTACATCGTTTTCATCAATCAAAAGCACTGGTTCAATTTCACATTTCTGATGTTCGCTTAAAATCAAAGCACGGCTTGTCTGATGAGACTCACTTTGATAGCTTCCTTTTTTGATCGTTCCCGTATCGATCATTTTAAAATCACCGTTTTCATAAACAACAGCATAGTTTTCCATTTCACTGACTGTATGAGGAGCTTCATGAATACATTCAATATTAAAATGTTTCTGTGTGCTTACTGCAGCTGCGCTAAACAGCTTCAATGAACTGTATTCTTCTTTCAGACAGATTTGATAGTCTGCTTTGACACTTCCTTCACTCAATTCACCCAGATTCAGCTCCATTCTTGCATTTCGATCACAATCAATATGGGCAGTTACTTCGGCATGATCACTTTCATTCCAGATTAACAGATTCAGCGAAGCATTTTCACATAAGTGAATCTTTCCTTTTAAACAAACACTTTTTTGAATATGAACATATAAAGAAACGGAAATATTCTTTTCTACAGTAATTTCAAGTTCTTTGGAAGAATCAATGAGTATTTTTTCAAATGAATTCTCTTTTAGTATGATTCTCTCCATACTATTCCCCTTTTCTTACCTTTGCTGCACAGTTTCCTAATGAAGTCACAGTTGTTTTGATTGTTTCTTTTTCTTCTTCAATATGAATGCCTAATTCCTTTTCGATCCAGTCATAACCTTCACGATCGATTCTTTCCACTAAAGAAGCATCTGAGCTGACAACAATTCTTCCATCGACCAAAACATGAGCATGTGTTGGCTTTAACAACTGATAAAAACGTGCATAGTGAGAAACAATGATTAACGACATTTCCTGATTTTTCTGTAAATCATTAATAGCATCCGCAACAATTTTCAAGGCATCTACATCCAGTCCTGAATCAATTTCATCCAGCATACTGATATGTGGTTTTAACATGCTCATCTGAACGATTTCATTGCGTTTCTTTTCTCCGCCACTGAAACCTTCATTCAAAAAGCGATGAGCCAGATCCGGTTTCATCTGAAGCTTTTTGATTGTTGATTCCATTTCCTTAATAAATTTAAACAATGGCATAGGCTTATCAAGACGAGCATTTATTGCAGCTCGTAAAAAATCAGAATTTGTCACACCAGCAATTTCCTGTGGGTACTGCATACCTAAAAACAAACCGGCACGGCTTCTTTCATCAACACTCATTGACAGCACATCTCTGCCTTCAAATGTAATTGAACCACTGGTAACAGTATATTTGGGATTACCCATGATTGCTGCCAGCAGTGTACTTTTTCCATTTCCATTCGGACCCATTAACGCATGGATTTCTTTATTTTCAACTGAAACATGTAAGTCTTTGATTTCTAATTGTGCCATATACAACCTCTCTTATATAATCGAAGATTATTATAATACAATTCTGATATTTCTTCACGCAATATGTTCATTTTTCTGAATGAAAACCTGTTTTTTCCTCTTTTTATCCTTATTTTATCCTTTTTTCCAATACTTTCTCTTTTTTTTCTTCACCAATGTGAATATTATCTGAAAATAATGTGAACATCCCACTTTAATTTGATTTTTAGAAGCAATTATCTTATAATAAACAAGTCAATTACGAGGAGGACATTATGAGCGAAAAACTAAAAGAAAATTGGTTTGTCGTATTGGTAGCTGTGATTCTGATCGGTGCTGTCACATTCTATACATACGATACCAATAAAGGAAAACTCCCAGGTAAAAAAGTCGATGGAAAAGACGTCGTTGCTACAATTGGTGATACAGATTACTTTGCAGATGATTTGTATACTGAACTGTTTGGTGATGAAACAAATGCATCTTCAGTTGGAAATTCTATTTTATTTACCCTCTATCAAAGAGCTGTTGTGGATGCTGCCGTTGAAGTTGACAGTGATATGAAGCTGAAAATCAATAACAGTGTTGCCAATATGAAAAGCTATTATTCCGGTCAGGAAACCACACTGCTGAGTATTTTAAAACAGTATGGTTACAGCAGTCTGGATGATCTGGAAGATTTCTTTACGATTTATTTCAAACAGCAAAAACTGGTAGGTGATTATTTTGATCAGGATCTTGAAAACCTGTTTAAAGATGTCTATGCAGAAGAAAGTCCACGTATTGTTTCTCACATTTTAGTGAAGACAGCAAGTAAGGATGCTGTTACAGATGAAGAACAGAAGAAAATGGATGAAGTTGATGCTGCTTTGAAAGAAGGCAAGGATTTTGCGACAGTTGCCAAGGAATATTCCGATGACGGATCAGCCAGTGATGGCGGAAATCTTGGTTATGTAGATGCCAACACAAGTTTTGTGGAACCTTTCCTGAAAGCTGCTTTAGCTGCTGAAAAAGGTGTTGTTACAGATTGGATCAGAACAGATTATGGTTATCATAAAATACTGGTAACTGAAAATGATATGAATGCTTTATTAGAAAATGAAGATATTCGTGAAGATATCCATGCCGCTATTGAAACAGCACATCCTGAATTAACACCAAAGATTCTTTGGGAAAAGGGTCAGGAATTAGGCATTAAGTTTGCAAATGAAAACATTGAAAATGCCATTAAAGAATTACTTGACCTGAAGGAAGAGAAATAAGGAGGCCGCCATGAAAAAAATCGTGAGTTTATGCTGCTTGGCTTTACTTGTAACACTGAGCGGATGCAAAGATGCACAAGCCGGACTGAGTGACGGGAAAGAGGCTTTGATTACTGTAGGAAAAACTACTATTACCAAAAATGAAGTATTTGATTCATTGAAAAGTCAAAATGGTATTACTTCTATTATTTCCAAAGCAACTGCTTTTATCGTAGATAAAGAAGTACCGGTTACGGATGAAATGATGAAAGAAGCTAGTGAAACAACTAATGAATTTAAATTAACCTTAGGTGAAGATAAATGGGATTCTTTTTTAACCGCTATGGGTTATGACAATGAACAGCAGTATATTGAAGAAAGAGCTTTACTTGCTGTTCGTGCTGCAAGACTTTCAACCAAATACATTGAAGATAACTATGATGCTGTTAAAGAAACCTATCAGGTCAGAAAAGTTCAGATTTTCCAGACATCAGATTCAAAGGTTGCCGGTGATGTTCAGGCTAAGGTGAAAAGCGGTGAACTGACCATCGAAGAAGCTGTCAGCCAGTATGAAGGTGTGACAACTACTTATAACGGAAAAGATCAAATTGTTACAAATGCTACCGGGCTTCCAAGCTCAGCCTGGGAGAGCATTATGAAGGTTACTGAGGATAATACCCTTCTGGATACGTATCAATGGACAAGTGATTTAAAAACTTTTTATGTCATTAAGGTTGTTCAGGTAGATGTTCCATTGGAAGATGCACTTTCTACAATTGAAAATATTTCTTCTATTTCAGATGATGCCTTTGCCTTCTATCTTGATAAATATGGCTTTAGAGTTTATGACATTGATATCTATAATGGAATTAAAGCTCAGGCTCCATCTTACTTGGTACAAGACAAATAAAGAGCTAACGGAAAATGAAAAATGCATTTTCCGTTTTTTTTATGCTATAATTAAAAAAAATAAGGAGAGGTTTGTGTACTATCAAAACCTTGTGAATGATCATCTCTATCTTTCACCCATGGATATTGAAAATGAAACAGCAATTATGACAACTTGGCTTAATGAGGATCAGGATATTGCTTATTTTAATGGTTTTTATGGATCTTTGTTGGGTGAAGAAAAAACTCATGAACTATTAAATAAATGGAATGAAGGTCCCTATTCTTTCTCTATTATTTCTCGCCAAGAGAATGCATTTATGGGTCACATTTCCCTATTTAATTTTGATTCACATGAACAGTATGCGACAATGGGCATTTATCTTGGTAAAGAATATCGTCATCAAGGATATGGCAAGGAAGCTATGGAATTACTCATTGAGTATGCTTTTTCAGTATTACGACTGAATGCTATTCATTTAGAGGTCTTTTCCTATAATACGCATGCCATTGAAGTCTACCAAAAAATGGGTTTTGTGGAATGCGGAAGATGGCATCAGGCTCGCTATCATCTTGGTAAATCACATGATATTGTTTTAATGGAATTATTAAGAAAGTAGGTTTTTATGTCATTTGATTATAAAAAAGAATATAAAGAATTCTATTTGCCTAAAAATAAACCTGAACTTGTACTTGTTCCTGCAATGAATTATGTCGCTGTCAGAGGCAAAGGTAATCCCAATGATGAAAACAGTGAATATTTTCAGTCTATTTCTCTTTTATATGGTATTTCTTATACGATCAAAATGAGTTATAAAAATAATCATCAAATTGAGGGTTATTTTGATTATGTTGTCCCTCCTTTAGAAGGATTCTGGTGGCAGGAAGGTATCAAAGGTTTTGATTCTTCCAGAAAAGATCTTTTTCAGTTTATTTCTCTGATTCGTTTACCTGATTTTGTGACTCAAGAAGTATTTGATTGGGCTGTATCAGAAGCATCAAGAAAAAAGAAGCAGGATTTCTCTAAAGCTGAATTCTTCACATATGAAGAAGGCTTGTGTGTGCAATGCATGCATCTTGGCTGCTATGATGATGAACCTTACACAATTCAAATCATGCATGAATTTGTAAAAGAAAACGGTTATGAAGTGAATATCACAAATACTCGTTATCATCATGAAATCTATTTGAGTGATCCCAGAAGATGCAAACCGGAAAAACTAAAAACCGTATTACGACTTCCAATCATCAAACAAAACAGTTAATTCTTAGATAGACCAAGTGCCTTAATTGTCAAAAGACACTCAAGCAAGAGAATAATACCTATTGAATAACGTACTAAAAAATAATCCTTCGTATGATCATATCAATATCATACGAAGGATTTTGTCTTACAAATACCAGCTATATTTTTATTTAGCGTTTAATGAGAGAATAAATGTTTTAAATTCTTCTTTGCTCCAGGTTTGTGGAGTTGGATAAAGTGGATTTCCTTCTTTATAGGCCCACTCAACAATCTGATCTACATCTTTTTTGTAGAGTGTAGGTGGATAAACCGGAATTTGCATTTTTTCTTTTAGATCTTCTATCCATTCAATAAAGGCTTCTGCTTTGCTTTCAATTGTGTTTTCTTTTGGCTGAATACCACATACATCACAAAGATCCGCCAGCTTTTCATGAGCTGAACTGCCAAATTGTCTCATGACATGCGGAAGCAGTATTGCCATAGCCAAACCATGTGGTGTTCCATACAAACCTCCCAGTGTATGCCCAATGGCATGAACATAACCAACTGAACCTCTTGTAAAAGCACGTCCGGCATAGAAGGCAGCGCGCTGCATGTTTTGACGGGCATCGATATCATGACCATCCAAATAGACATGATAGAGATTGTCATAAATGAGTTTAACTGCTTTCTTGCAGAGATCCTTTTCCAGTTTCGTATTATACGTATTATTCGTATAAGCTTCTACAGCATGACATAAAGCATCCATTCCTGTTGTTGATGTAACATGAGGCGGCAAACCAATCGTAAGCTCAGGATCTAATACGGCATATTTCGGCATTAATGAAATATCATTGATGGAAGCTTTATGATGTGTTTTAGAATCCGTAACAACTGCGGCAATGGTAGTTTCCGAACCGGTTCCAGCAGTTGTTGGTACAGTAAAAATCGTTGGAATTCTTCTTAATACCTTAAAAAGTCCCTGAAGCTGTGCGACTGTTTTATGTGGACGAGCAATACGTGCTCCAATAGCTTTTGCACAGTCCATTGGTGATCCGCCGCCAAAGGCAATCATAGCATCACATTGATTATTGAGATATAGACTAACACCTTGTTCAATATTGATATCACTTGGATTTGGTTCAACACCATCAAATAAGACATATTCAACTTTTTCATTGTTTAAAGCTTCAAGCATGCTATCTAATAGATGAAGCTTCATTAATGTTTGATCAGTCACAATTAATACTTTATGATATCCTTTTTCTTTAATAAAAGCCGCCAGTTTTTTAACAGCACCTGCTCCTTCTAGTGTTTGAGGCATTTTCCAAGGTAAAAAATACATCCCGATTTTCATAACACCTTGATAAATTCGACAATAAGCTTTACCCATTTCAGTTCACTCCTTTCATCACAATAGCACGAATTGGGCATACTTTTGCACAAATTCCACATCCGATGCAAGTATTCGGATTTGCCAAATAAGCAATAGTTTGAATATCTCCATGAAATTTTGCATCTTCAATTTTTAAACAATCCATTGGACAATTCTCAACACAGACACTGCATCCTGCGCATGTCTTGGAATCGATTGAAGGATGTTCTTTCTTCATATTAACCACCTCCTGCCGGTGCTAAAAAGACAACTTCATCGCCATCATGAAACTGAACATTTCTTTTTGCAGGTTTTCCATTCACCAAAGCAACCAGATCCTTGGCTTCTTTTCTTGAAATACCCGGAAGAATACCTAATAGTTCATCCATTGATTTCACATTCGTAGTAAAACTGCCAACTTTAGCTTTCAAACGTGCAACCCCATAAATTTTTACACTAATCAATCAAATCACTTCCGATCTTTAATTTCTTTAATGTCTTTTTCGTAGGAATACCTTTTTCATCCCATCCTCTGGCTTTATAATAAATTTTTTTCATTTTTTCCAGAGGCACTTTTGAATTTGGATCATTTGGATCCTGTAATGTTTCGACTAAGCGTTTTGGTAAGGCATCTTTATTCGCATCAACTCCAAATTTCCGATTCACTTCTCTTTCAAGATTATAGCCTCTCTCACCACAGCGTATATAGTGACCAAAAGTCATTTTCATTCCTGTGACATATTCAAATGCTTTTGTATGATGAAAAACAGGAAGATGGAAGAAAGCAATCTCTGGAAATTTATTAATCATTCTTACGACACCTCCACAATAAGGCAATATCTTGTTGCATGCTTTGGTATACCAGCTGTTAGGATGATTCATCAGCGGACTCGGGAAAAAAGCATAGCTTGTAAATAAGCATTGTCCGGTTGCGGAAATCATTTCCATCAAATCCTGAAATAACATTGTCAGGTCAGCTTTTCCATGATAAGTAGTTGGATTAATAGATAAACCCAATCCTTCCAAAATAACCAGATATCCACCGTTTAAGTGACATCCGCCTCGATTGCTTACAGCATAGCCAAGTCCTAATCCAACTGATTTTCTCGGTTCATAAGCTGCTAATTCCATACCTTTGGCATGAATCGCAAACTCTTTTCCGCCATATTTTTCTGATAAGCGTTTGCTTCCTAATGCCAGTTCATCACCGATTCCCTGACGATAAGCAATCTTTTCAAATATTTCAGAAACAGCTTTTTGATCTGAGAAAACAAGCCCATTGTCCCATAAACCTTTTTCATTGGCTTCCATCGCATAAGAAATTGTATTAGCACAGGAAATTGTATCCATGCCCAATTCATCCAATTCATAATTCCATTTTAAAATGGATTCCAAATCATTATTTAAAATGCCGCTTCCTAATAGTACCAGCGTTTCAAGTTCCGGTCCCTTAACATGCTTACCATCTACTTCAACAGTTCTGGCACATTTAATAGGGCATGTCAGACATCCTTTATTGACAATGTTGTATTTTTCCGCAAGCAATTCACCACTGATCTTTTCAAAATCATCATACTGACCATATTGATAGTTTTTCGTTGAAAGAATGTTTTTCATCTGCATTCCGCTGACTAAACCAGCTGTTCCAAGCTTTGGCAGCTGATTGCCCGTCAATGGATGATTTCTTAAATATTTAAACCATTTCTGAGTATGACGAACCATCTTTTCTTTTTCAACGACTTTGACTGTTGAATTACCGCTTGCAACAACCGCCTTAACGTTCATATAGCCCATGATGGCACCCGTACCGCCACGTCCAGAAACGCGTTCATTTGAAACAATACATGAATAAAGAACTTTATTTTCTCCAGCTGGTCCTATGCATATTTTGCCGTTTTTGCGGACTCTGCCGTTTTTCATTTTTAATTTTTCATCTAATGCCTGCTGAGTCTGAGATGTTTTAAGACCCCAAAGATCACGAGCATCATGAAAAACAACATGATCATTTTGAATTTCAATCCAGCTTGGCTTTTCACAATGTCCCTGAAGAATCAAAGCATCCAAACCGGCTTTTTTTAAATAATAACCAAAGTTCCCTCCACAGTTAGAAGATGTAATATAGCCTGTCTGAGGAGAAAGTGTTGAAATATTGAAACGGCTTGAGCTTGGCGCACCTGATCCAGTTAACGGTCCTGTTGTAATCACAAGCAGATTTTCATCTGAAAAGGGTTTTTCATTACCTTTAAAATGATCATTGAGAATTTTGGCTGCCATTGTTTTTCCGCCAATAAACAGTTTACGTTCCTGATCTGTAAAAGGATATTCTGATACTTCTTGTGTATTTAAATTTATTTTGATGACTTTTCCCATATAGCCACCTAATTCTGTAGACATATCATCACCTCGTTCATAATTTTTCTCATCTTCAATAAACACTAAAATTCAGATGTATACGCTTACATTTTTATGAATGAAAATCGACTTTTGAAATCTCATTTCGTAATAAATCAATCATTAAAATCTGATGGCGCATTGCCAGATGAGGTTCACATAACACTTTATATACTTCACTGCTCTGAAATGAAGCTACCACATTGACAGTTGTCACAAGAGAAGCTTCAGATCGAGGTTTGTTTCCCTGATACAGCTTTTCTAAAAGATGATCATGGGGATAGCTGACAGCAACTTGTCCAAACCAGCCATCAACTGCACCATGTACAAGTACAACATTGATTTCTTCACATAGTTTTTCCATCAATTGCTTGATGTTGGGCTGATCCACACAATCTACCACAACATCAGATGATTGAATCAGTCTAATGCCATTTTCCGATGTAAGAGCTTGTTTATATATCTGAATATCCGCTTGGGGCTGAATGAGCTCTAATTGTTTTTTGGTAATTTCACATTTTGATTGATACAATGTTTTTGAATCTGCATATAATTGACGATTTTGATTCGTATAACTGAAAAAATCAGGATCAATCAGAACCAAATGCCTGCAGCCCAAACGAATCAATTCATGTGCCACCATTTGACCCAAAGCACCAATTCCGACTATTGTAATTCTCTTCTTTGCGAATTCTTTTTGTTTTTCATTTGATAGTGCGCCAAAGTTTTTTTCATATTGATTGGGTTTTTCAAAGGTTATTTCATCTTTTGGATAAATGATTCCTCCATGAAGCACAATTGTGAAAATTCCAATTTGAGGCATGACACATTTTCCTGTCTTTTTCTGGATTTCACATCCTTGATGACATTCTTTCCCAATTTGACTGACTTCCAAGATTACCTCACCAATGTGAATCTTTGTTCCGATTTCCAACTGAAATAAACAGGCATCATCTACAAGAATATTCTCAGCAAAAACACCATAATGTTCACCTGGATATTCAGCATGAACCATTTTCATATCTGATAAAGACATCAGCGATACTTGACGATGCCAGTTTCCGGCATGAGCATCATCCTCAATTCCATAGTTTTCAATACAATGAATGCTTGCTGCTTCTTTTTTGATTGTTCCTTTTTTTTCACTCTTACAAACAGCTACTACCTTAGCCATGATGCTCACCACAATTTTTCACATCACCTAAAAGTACCATCACCCCATGAAGAATTGGGTCGATCACATATTCCAGACATTCCGAAACAGCTTTTGGACTTCCAGGAAGATTTACAATTAAGGATTTATTGCGAATACCGCTGACACCCCGTGAGAGCATGCCTTTAGGAGTCACTTCCATACTTTTAGCTCGCATGGCTTCACTGATTCCGGGAACTTGTTTTTCAATCACTGACAGGGTTGCTTCAGGGGTATTATCCCTTTGACTAAAACCCGTCCCACCTGTTGTCAGAATGAGGGGAATCTGCAGTTCATCACTACACTTTAAAAGTTGACTTCTTATATGCTCATACTCATCATCGATAATCGCATAGTAGGCAACCTCCCATTGATGTTCTTCCACAATTCTTCGAATAGCTTTCGCAGAAAGATCTTCTTTTGATCCATCACATCGTGAATCACTCATGGTTATTATTGCTGCTTGATAGTTCACATCACTCACCTCTTTTGTATTCACTTTTCCCTCCGGATTTTTCCAGAAGGCAGATTTCACGTATTTCAATATCTCTTTGTATGGCTTTGCACATATCATAAATCGTTAAGGCAGCAATGGAAACAGCTGTTAAAGCTTCCATTTCAATGCCTGTTTTATTACTGCAGGTTAAATCACTGACAATTTCGATTTCATGAGTTTCTTCCAATAAAGTAAAGCTTAGATCACATCCTTCGATCATGATTGGATGACACATTGGAATCAGTTCTGAGGTCTTTTTGCTTGCCATAATTCCTGCAACCTGGCTGACAGCTAAAACATCTCCTTTTGAAATACCGCCTGTTTGAATTAAATGGAATGTTTCAGCATTTACCCTTACAACTGCTTTCGCTTTAGCATGACGAGTTGTTTGGTTTTTTGAAGAAACATTGACCATTTTTGCTTTGCCTTCTTCATTAAAATGCGTAAATTCCATTTTATCCTCCTATCTCATTCATATTTCTTAGTGTTTGTATGCTTTCGTCTTTTGATTTTGGTTTCTGTTGTATGGCGGATATCAGAATGTTTTTTATTTCTTCCGCACTTTTATTTCGAACTGAAAATTCCTGATTTGAAAATAAACATGGTTTGATTTTGCCATCGGCAGTTAATCGCAATCGATTACATGAAGCACAAAAGCTATGACTCATTGCCTGAATCACCCCTACACGTCCCAAACCGTTTTTAACTCGATATAAGGTTGCTACACCTTCCTCTGGCGGACATTTTTCAAGTGAGACAGCCTTTGCAACAGCTTCCAGATTGAAAGCCTCATATGTCCAATTTTTAGCCTCTCCAATGGGCATCAATTCAATAAAACGCACATCGATGGGATATTTTCGAGTCAAATCAATAAAATCAAATACTTCATCATCATTAAAACCTTTAATATAAACAACATTGATTTTTACCTGTTCAAATTCAGACAAAGCAATTTGTATTCCCTCCAAAACATCTTCAATCTTCCCTTTTCGGGTAATGAATTTATATTTATCAGCATTCAGTGTATCCAAAGAAATATTGATTCGATGTACATGAGCCTGTTGAAGCTGTTTGGCATATTGTTTAAGCAAAATACCATTAGTGGTTAGACACAATTCATCAATACCTTCAATCTTAGACACTTTTTCCAAAAAAGGTATCATATCTTTTCTTACCAGAGGTTCTCCTCCGGTTATACGAACTTTATGAATACCTAGCTCAGCAGCCATTTGAATTGTTGTCAAAATATTTTCATAAGAAATAATATCTTGATGATCCTTGATCTTAATGCCTTCTTCTTTCATGCAGTAAGCACATCTCAAATTACATCGATCTGTTACAGATACTCGTAAATAGTTGATTTCCCGATTGAAGCTATCTTTCATAAATGATAAATCTCTCCAATTTCTTCATAGGTATAACCACCTAATTCATCCAGCTTACGATGAAATTTCTCACTTTTTAAAACCTCAAGAAATGATTTCATAAAAGGAAGATTTAAATAATTTTCATAGGTAACAAAATCATATTCTTCATACGCAATATCAATAAAATCCAAATCAAGTGCTTTGGCACATGAATAAATTCCCATTCCAACATCAGCATTCTTTTTGGCAACAGCCACTGCTACTGCCATATGCGTCGTAGCCTCATGATCATATCCCGGAATCTGTTCACCTGAAATTCCCTGACATTTTAATTGATAGTCCAGTAAGACACGGGTACCGGAGCCTTTTTGACGATTAATGAAACGATGATGTACACAGTCCTTTAATGTATAAATATGATCCGGATTTCCTTTTCTTACAATTAAACCCTGTCTTCTTCTGACTCCTTTAATCAAAACCATTTTTTCATCAGTAAACATTTCTTTGATGATCGGTGTATTATATAAACCAGTTTTTTCATCTAACAGATGAGTTGATGCACAATGAGACTCATGTTTTCTTAAGGCAATCAAACCTGAAAGAGAACCGACATGGGTGCTTGAGACATAAAAATTCTGACTGTTTTCTTTAATCTGATCATTGATGACATCTAACAGCAAGTCATGACTGCCAATCATCACGAATGTATTTTCAATTTGATTCAAATCAGTAAGCAAATGAACTTTAATCAAGTCATGTGCATTGACTCCTTCACTGTTCTCTGGAATAACGCAGAAACCATCAGCCTGAACTAATGACATGGTAGCTGCTGCACCGCGTTGAAGCGGAGCAGCAATGATTTCATCATTCACTTTTCCAAGCTTCACTCTGACATATTCTTCATATTTAAAGCTTGACATTAATGTTTTTGTGATTTTAGCTGTTATGATGTTTTCTTCATTTGACTTTTGTTGTTGCATTTGCTTCAACAAAGGAACAACAAATGCATCAAAAGTAAAATACGAGCTTAGCGGATACCCCGGAAGTCCAATCACCGGCTTACCCTTTACTTCACCCAATATAACAGGTTTACCCGGTTTAATTGAAACTCCATGGGTAAATACTTTTCCAAGTTGAGAAATTGCATGAATGGTATAGTCATCTCTTCCTGCACTTGATCCGGCATTAATGATCACAAGATCAGATTCCTGAACAGCTTTTAGAAGGGTTCTTTTAATCAGTTCTAAATCATCACGCAAAATAGGATAGCGAACAGCCTCTCCACCATGCTCTTGAATAAGATTGACAAACATCCAGGAATTTGTCTCCATGATCCTACCATCTTTGATTTCTTCATGATAATCGACCATTTCATCTCCTGTAGGAAGGATGGCAACTGTTGGCTTTTTGATCACCTTGATTTGAGAATTACCAGTAGATAACAAAACGGCAATATCAATACTGCGAATTTTATGATGAGAAGGTAAAACCATCTCTTTGGTCACGATATCTTCACCAATAGCTCTTACATGAGCAAATGGATGCGTGGGAGCAATGATTTTATACCCATCATCTGTCTCAATGAGATCTTCTGCCATAATAACAGCATCATAAGGATCCTGGATCATATCTCCGGTATCTACTTCCACATAATCAGTTTGAGGATGTAAAACAACTGGATGATTTTCACTTGCCAGAATCGTATGAGAGCTTATCACGGCAATTCCATCCATAGCACAGGAATTATAAGAAGGAACACTCAATTTCGCATCAATGGCTTCATACGTAATTCTATTCAGACTATTAATGGTATCAATAATCTCATATTGCGGTTGAAGATGCTGAAAATGATCAAGAAAATTCTGACAGGCTTCAACTCTATTTTGTATATTCAAATATAGATTTCTTTTCATGACAATACCTCAACTTGAACAGTTTCACCTTTTTTTAAGCCTTCTGACTGACGGGATATCAAAGTATAACCATCCGCTTTTGACAACACTGAAATACTTCCGGATTTTGAATAAATAGGAACAGCTTCATAGCCTTGGTCTTTTTGAATTAAATGAACAAAAAGACAAGTTTCTCTTCCCTGATTACTGGATACATTTTCACTTATTTGTGCAAAGACCGGGTATTTTTTCAAACAATTCATTTTCTGATTAACCCAATTTAAAACAATTAGTTCAAACATCATCATAGCCGCTAAAGGATGTCCCGGTAATCCGACAATCAGTGTTTCACGAAGATGATCATATGAAATAATGGTTGGTTTCCCTGGTTTGATTGCGATGCCATGCGTTAAAATACAATGTGTAATCTCTTCTAAAATTCTTTTCGTATAATCTTTATTTCCCTTTGAACTTCCGCCACTGATCACCACTATATCACAATCAGCAGAAGCTTCTAATACAGCATCATGAATTAATTTTTCATCATCTCGGATTTTTTTGATTTCTTTCACGATTAAACCGGCCTGTCTGGCTCTGGATGCCAAGCTGTATGAATTAATATCACGAATATAAGAACCCGTAATCTTTTCATGAATTCCTTTGAGCTCATCGCCACTTGAAAGAACAGCGATTTTAAGTGGTTGATAAACTTCAATTTCCTCAATTCCCAATGAAGCCAGCATACCAATATCGGATGGTGTAAGACGCCTTCCTTTTTGGATCAGACATTCATTTATATGAATATCTTCACCTTCTTGAATCACATTTTCATTGATACTGACAGGACGGTAAACAGCCATTTTATTCTTTGCATAAGTCTCACAATATTCAATCATTACTACCGCATTTGCTTCAAAAGGAATCATGGATCCTGTTTGAATCTGAACGGCTTGCTGAGAGTTAAGAGTAATGTTAGAATAATCATCAATATTTAGCTGCCCCACAATATCAAAGAAAATGGGACTAGATTCATTGGCTCCATAACTGTCTTGGGCACGTATGGCAAAACCATCGACACAGGATCTGCGAAAAGGAGGAACATTTTCATTGGCATAGATATTTTGAGCACAGACAAAACAACAGGCATCTTCACTTTTGATCAGCTTTGTTTTTAACTGAAGTTTTTCTGTTTCATTCTTTAATTTGATTTGTGCTTCTTTTAATGAATCTGATTTGAGTAGTTCCATTTAGATCAACAACTCTCCTTTTATAAATTTTTGTGTCAAAGGATGATTAGGATGTTCAAAAAAATCATTTTTGTTACAAATTTCTATATTTTTTCCCTGATTCAACAACAATACTTCATCTGCAATTCGCTTTGCCTGATCCAAATTATGGGTCACAAATAAAATCGTCATATGAGCATTCTGATTCATTTTAACCAACATTTTTTCTATTTCATGAGTTGTAGTTGGATCAATGCTGGCACAGGGCTCATCCAGCATCAATAAATCC
>CAMEIZ010000005.1 GCA_945919165.1 uncultured Traorella sp. | reverse complement strand
AGAAATTATAGAAGTAATTCAAAAGAATTTAATTGATATTTTTTGTTATTCTAACGAACAAGCTAAAGATTTTTTAGACAATATGGTAGAAAATTTGCAAAGTAAAAATCCCAAAAACACACAATATGTAATTATTCATAGAGGGCTTGAAGGATATTTTTTTTGGGAAAAAGGACAAAAAGAAGATGTTATGAAAGATGTTTGCCAAATTATAAATGTATTAAAAGGCTAAATAAATTATAATAACTTATCACTTGCTTTTGAAAAGACATGTAATAAACGTGAAACTGAGGATTTATTAACTTCTTCTAATGACATTGTAAAAGCAATTTCAGAAGACAACACATTGCAGAAATTATGGAAACAATATTGTAAAAAGTATAAATATGCTCAACACATACAATTTTCTACTAATATAAAAACTTTAGAAACACTTATTACTCAAATAAAATCTATGTAACTAATGCTTCAAATTAACCTGGTGACTATTCATCAGTTTTTTTAAAAGAAAAAGGCCAAACATAAAGAGTGATTTTAATTTTCTCTTGACGATAAATTCGATTAACGTTTTGAGAATTCCGTGAGAATTTTCACGGCTCAAATTCCCTTTAAAATGTGCTGCTTTATTGTTACTTAATTGCTACCTTAGTGAACCTATCGTCATTATAATTAACAAAATCCATGAAAAGAATTTTTTATTATATTTAAACAAAAAAATGATTCAAATTATCGGGCTTTGTGTTGTTATCTTAGGTTATTGTTCTAAGGCAGATAAATAAGAGATAATTCCATTTTATCAAACAGATACAAGAAATACATTTCTATACGGTGTAATGCCGTATGTGTGCTCTAAAAGGCAAAAGGCGTAACCACGAAAGTCACGCCTTTTACATATTTTACTGTCTTATAAACAACACTTTATTCTTTTGTTAGATATTCAACAGCACATTGATAAGCTGATTTGGCGGAAAACAAACGACATATCGAATTGCCAAGATAAGTCGATTTGACAACCTGTTTTTCTTCCATAGTTTGACCAATATCCTGATATCCCTTCACAGTAAGCTCTAAATCCAATAGCTGAATCCAACTGACAGCACCGCTCTTTTCTATTGGACATGAATAAATACGGATTGGAGATTTCATAGTCACATATTGTGCCAGATGAAAAATTTCACACTGATCATAATCAACCCCTAATGTGACCACATAACCATTGTATTCTTTTATTTTGCCAAGAGGAGAATCCTGATTCATACCAAAATGCAAAGGATGTTTTTCAACAATCAGCTTGGCATATTTTCCCCATGCCAGAAAAGAAACCATGGGATGATTGCTTCTGAGTACTGCTTCATTTCTCATGAACTGTACTGCCACTTCACCCACTCCGACTGGTACACTCAGTTTTTTATTGAAAGGCAAAGTTTGTTTTCTTGCCTCATCAATACGATCTCTTGGTATGTTTCCAATTTCTAATGGATCACATAAATATCGTGTCGGAGCCGCCATGACAATGGTTCCATCATAACCTACCAGTTCCATCAAAGATTCGATTACTGCCTGACTGCCGCCCACCACACATCGGAAGGATTCCATGGAAGCAGATACATATAACAACATTCCTTTTTTTACTCCTAAACGTACCAAAGCCGTTTTAAAATCTTCTTTTGTCAGCATCTCTTCCATCCTTTCACCTCCTAGCGGTTATGAGCCAATCGACTGGCTGCACTGGCAGCAATTGCTCCTACGATATCATCTAAAAAAGTATTACACTGCTGGGTTTTCTGATTCAGTTTTCCGATAATCAAAGGTTTCACTTTATCAATATACCCATAATTCGTCAATGCAATCGAACCATACAGATTACAAATGCCATATGCTAATACCTCATCAATTCCATACAATCCATTATCACTGACTAAGGCATCTTTTAATGGCCCCTCTTCCATCGTACTTTCAGCCATTTCATCCAGATAAATCCCTGTTAATATAGCATTTTGGACTTCTCTTTTACGCAATACCATTTTTACTTCTTCAAGTGCAATTTCCTGGTTTAATTCAGGAACATACTTTTTTTGAAGAAAAATCACACAGTCTGCGATATCTTCAAGTTCAACGCCTCTTTTTTTCAAAAGATTGATACATAGTTCTTCCATAGGATCACTCTACTTTCTTTATTTATTATAAGCTATTTTCAATCGAATGAAAAGATTGTTGTTTTTTTAGTATCTTGTAATGAATAATCAATTCGATTAAAATACTAAATGAGGTGAAAACAATGACAAAAGAAGAAGCATTATCCTTTTACAAACAATACCGTGATAAGTGCAACGCTTATCAACTGGCCAATACTACCATTTTTTTTGATATGTCAACCATTGCTCCTGCTGACGGAGCTGATTATCGCATCAAAGCAATGTCTTTTTTAAGCGGAGAATTGTTTGATTATCAGACCGATCCAAATAATATTTTAAAACTAGAAGAAATGCATCACATGGATCTGGGTGAGATCATGAACAAAGAAATCAATCTGGTATTGAAAGATCTCCATAAGGTTTCCAAGCTTCCAAGAGAGTTTTTCATTCAGATGCAGCAGCTTACAAATAAAGGAGAAATGATTTGGAAAGAAGCTAAACATAAAAACGACTATTCTCTTTTTAAAGACACATTAAAAGAGCTTGTTGACATGAGCAAAAAAGCTTATGAATATTATGGCTATGAAAAAACTGTCTATGATGCCATGCTCAATGATTTTGAAACAGGAATGAATATTGAAAAATATGATCAATTCTTTTCAAGAATCAAGGAAAGACTGGTTCCTTTTATTCAAAAACTTATTCAAAGCGGTAGCAAAATCGATGATTCTTTGCTTCATCAGCTTTTCAGTACTGAAAAGCAGGAAAAAGTCATGGATATTTTAAAAGAATATATGGGATTTAATCCGAATGAATGTTATATGGGAATTAGTGAACATCCATTTACCTGTGACTTTTCTTTGCATGATGTGCGAATAACAAATAAATATCTGGAAGATTCTCTTATCAGTTCTATTTTTTCCATTATTCATGAATATGGTCATGCCTTATATATGCTCCATGTTTCACCAGAATTGGAAGGATTAGCGGTAGGCAGAATGATGACCAGCGGAATGCATGAATCTCAAAGTCGTTTTCTTGAGAATTATATTGGTAAAAGAATTTCTTTTTGGGTGAATAATTATCCAAAAATTAAAGAAATTTTCCCTGATGAATTAAAAAATGTAACCTTGGATGATTTTATGAAAATGATGAATGTAGCTCAGCCTTCTCTTATTCGTACAGAAGCTGATGAACTGACTTATCCGCTGCATATTTTAATTCGTTATGAGCTTGAAAAACAGATGATCAACGGTGAAATTGATTTTGATCATCTTGATGAAATCTGGGCTGATAAATATGAAGAGTATTTAGGAATTCGTCCTTTGAATGCATCAGAAGGTATTCTTCAGGATATTCACTGGTCAGATGCAAGCTTTGGATATTTTCCAACCTATGCATTGGGAAGTGCCTTTGGTGCACAATTTTTAGAAGCAATGAAAAAAGATATTGATGTAGATGCTGCTCTAGAAAATCATCATTTTGACCAGATTGAAAACTGGCTTCAAGAACACATTCATCAGTATGGAGCTTTATATACAGCAGATGAAATCTTTGAAAGAGTTTGTCATGAACCCTTTAATGTCGATATCTACATTGATTATTTGATTAATAAATTCTCAGCTTTATACCAGATTTAAAAGCCGTTTAACGGCTTTTTCTATTCTAAAAAAGAACACTTTTTACAGTGTTCTACAAATAAATCCAATATCGTTTTACAGGTTCATTATCCGCCCATATTTCTTTTTCAAATATTCCTCCGTTGGCTAAAATAATTTTTTCACTGGCTTTATTATCTGGATGGCAGGTAATCAAAACCTGATGAATGTTATGATTTCGACAATTTTCTAAATTCAGCCGCAGCATTTCTTTTCCATATCCTAAATGCCTCATGGAAGGTGCTACTGTATAACCGATATGCCCTCCCCAAACGCTTAGAATCGGATGATTTATATGATGTCTTAAATCAATCATTCCAACAAGCTGATGGCTTGATTTAGTAACAGCTAAATAGGTATTGGACGGTACACGTCCGCTTGGTACGGTTTCATCATTTTCGAATTTCTGAAGATTTTCAAGCCATTCTTCACAGCTTTGATATTCATTAAGACCCGAGCATCCGGCAAATGAATCATGATCATCAGCCTGAAGAATTTCATTTCGAAAGTCCATAATTTGTTTGGCATAGTCCATGGACGGTTTGACTAATTCTATTTCTTCCATCTTCATCCTTTCTTAAAGAAAGGCTGCATCTGCAGCCTTTTATTCTTCATCATCTACGACTTTATCAGCATTTGCAATGATCTTTTCCGCAATGTTAGCCGGTACAGGATCATAGTGATCAAATACTTGTGTATATTTTCCTCGTCCCTGAGTCATTGAACGCAGATCAGTCGGATATTTCATCATTTCAGAAAGAGGTACCAGGGCATTCACCACCTGATGAGTTCCTTCCATATCCATACCCATGATTGTACCACGACGTTTGTTAAAGTCACCGATAACCGTTCCAGTATATTCTTCCGGAATTACAACAGTTGCACTTACGATTGGTTCCAGTAAGATGCATCCGGCTTTTGGCATGGCATCCTTAAAGGCTAAATGAGCCGCCAGCTTAAATGCCATTTCACTTGAGTCAACATCATGATATTTACCATCTTTCAGATTAGCTTTCACATTTACCATGCGATAGCCTGCCAGATAACCTTTCACCATGCATTCTCTTAAACCTGTTTCAACAGCAGGGAAATACTGACGAGGTACGGCTCCACCGAAAACAGTTTCTTCAAAGACCATATCTTCACTGTCAGGATTTGGTGAGAATTCCACAAATACATGTCCAAACTGTCCATGTCCGCCTGATTGTTTCTTATGTCTTCCTTCACCGATGACAGTTTTTCTGATTGTTTCATGATATGGAACCTTAGGAGTTGTCAAAGTTACCTCAACTTTGTATTTTGCCTTCATTTTGTTGACGATAACATCAATATGCTGATCACCAACACCATAAAGAACATTTTCCTTGGTTTCTGGATTATTAACAAGACGAAGTGTTGGATCTTCTTCACACATTCTAGCTAATGCATTTGACAATTTATCATCATCATTTTTTGATTTAGGCCAAACTGCCACACCTAGCATTGGCTGTGAGAACTGAATATCATCCACTACATAATGCTTACCTTTTTCACATAAGGTATCATTTGTCTGAGTCACAGCCAGTTTTGTAACGGCACCAATATCTCCGGTAAACAGTTTACCAACAGCTGTTTGATGTTTTCCTTTGATAATGAAGATTTGAGAAATTTTTTCCAATTTATCTTTCTTCGGGTTATAAACAGTAGAATCACTGCTTAATACACCGCTTCTTACCTTGATAAAGCTGATTCTTCCAACAAATGGATCAACAATTGTCTTAAATACCTGAACAGTTAAATCACCTTTTTCATCAGTTAATAAATCCACTGGTTCTTCTTTTTCAAGATCTGTGACAGTTACTGTTCCATGTTCACCATAAGTTGGGAAATATTTGTCAATTAAATCAAGCAGACGTTCAATTCCTGTCATGTTGAGCGCACTTCCTGAGAAAACAGGACGAATTTCTCCATTTCGAACACCTAAACGAACTCCGCGTGTCAATTCAGCTTCTGTAAATGGTTCTCCTGAGAAGAATTTTTCCATTAAATCGTCATCGCCCATAGCAATGGCTTCAGCAATTTGATTCTTATAATCTGCAACGACTTCTTTCATATTGTCAGGAACATCATAGCTCTTTTCACGATCTGCTTTATCACCTTTGAAATACCACGCTTTATCACGCAGAATGTTCACTGAACCAATTACTTCATCATTTTCAAGAATAGGTACTTCAAACGGAATGACACTCTTACCAAAAGCATCACGAAGTCCCTGATAAGCTTTTTCAAAAGACGCATGTTCTTCATCAACTTTATTTACGAAGAAAATTGTTGGCAGTTTCTTTTCAATAGCTACATCCCATGCACGCTGTGTACCAGATTGAACACCTTCTTTTGCTCCGACAACAATTAAAACACTGTCTCCGGCAGCACTGCCGCTTTCCATTTCACCGACAAAATCCAGATATCCCGGAGTATCGATAAAATTGATTTTAGTATCTTTCCATTCAATTGGAACAATAGAAGTATAAACAGATAAACCTCTTCTGATTTCTTCTGCATCATAATCAATGATTGAAGAACCTTCACTGGTCTTTCCAAAACGATCAGTTGCTTTTGTAAAGTGCAGCATAGCTTCCAGCACGGCTGTTTTTCCTGCTCCGCTATGTCCTAATACGGTAACGTTTCTTACCTCATGTGCCAAATAGTCTCTCATATTGCCACCTCTATTTCAGAATCGGCTTCAATTCAGCTAAACAATGTTCTCTAACATAGTGAATTGCCTTATTGCCGTCTGAATCTGTCAGTTCTTTATCTGCACCATGTTCCAGCAGATAGTTCACTAAATCTGTATATCCTCCATATGCAGCTCTCATAAGGGCTGTACATCCTCTTTGGTCTTGTAAATTGACATCAGCACCATTGTCAACCAATTGGCGAATAACATCGAATTTAAATGCCAGACAAGCTTCCATCAAAGGAGTTCTTCCTTCATTATCCTGTGTATTCACTGAAGCACCTGCCTTAATCAATTCATCAATAACGCGATCCATACCCTGGAAAGCAGCACGCTGCAGAGCCGTTCTTCCTTTATTATCCTGTACGTTCACATCAGCGCCAGCTTCAATCAGTTTCTTACAAATGGTCTTATGTCCTTTTTTGGCAGCTCCCATCAAGGCTGTTTTGCCTCTGGAATCTACTAAATTCACATCAGCACCATTATCCAATAAAAGACGAACAATGTCTTTATATCCGCGTTTTGCACTTCTCATTAACGCAGTTCTTCCTTCACCATTCTGATAATTGACATCAATACCTTGCTTAATCTGTGCTGCAACCACTGTTACATCACCATTTGCACATGCATCCCAGAATGTCTTGTTTATCTGATCCATAATATTATTCCTCCTTTAGATCATTTTTAGAAGAGTGACAAAAAAAGCGAACGCAAACGCACGCCCGCTAAAAACTCACAAAAACCCCGCAAGGAACCCCATGAATCATTTCATCTGTCTGATACTTTGCAATGTTTTTCATGGTCCTCACACTCTCTTCTTTATGCTTCTATTGTAAACACTTCGAAAGATAATTGCAAGCGTTTACAACTATTTTTTTTCTGAAAATTTCTTACATTCTTTGTACTTTGAAATTTCCTGTTCTCATTCTATGATATTTTCTAAAAATTATGTGAAAAATCGATTTTCATCATTAACAAAGCCTTTTCAATCAATTGTTTAACTTCATTTTCTTTTTCAAATGTTAAACTGATCCCAAAATTGCTAATCCCCATTTTCTGATAATCTTCTATTTTTTCTATTTTATTAAATGTTGAAAAATGATAAACTTTCATTCGACATTCATCATCACCTAATAATCGATATCGCTGATTTTTTGTATCCTTAAGATAATACTCATGAAGATGACATTGCTGACAGTGACGATTCAGCTTCAGCTGGCTTTTGATGATACAGTTTTCAAGCACCATGTTTTCACTTCTTCCATATACATCAACAGCAAAATTTCCATTCATGCCGCTTAAGTGCTGATAGTTTTTCACTAATTCTTCAATTTGATTATCATTACATTCATGGGATAATGTGACACAGTCAATTCCCGCTTCAAATAAAACAGCAGCACTCATGGCATTCATACAATTCATATAAGCACTTGCCTTCATTTTATCTTTGATTCCGCCGATATCATGAATTAGACCTAGTTCATTGTAATCTTGATGATAAACTCTTGGATAATTACGAAATACTCGAGGGTTCTTTTTTACTTTCTGATATAAGGCTTCATTTTCAATATAAATATTGACTGGATAGTGCTGAACTATTTCATATTGATTTTCATTTAAAATGGTGACATTCAGCTCATGAGTAAGCGTTTTTGGTGAAAAATGATAGTCTTTCTTTTCTGAAGGTGCCTTTTTTTGGTACATTCTCATATCCATGAGTTTTTGTACGGCTTTTCTGCGGCATTCATTGATTTCTGAAATTGAAAAGGATAGCTGATCATCTACGTCTAATTCCATTTTGTTACAGATAAAAGGTGTATTCCCAAGTTTATTGAGCTGTTTTTTGATTCGCTCTATTGTCAATGCCATTGTTTTAGCAATCTGGGCTTTTTGTTCACTGATGATTTCAGCCTGATGAGTACCATCTTTGATGATTAGTTTTAATGGCTGATTGCTTTTTAATGAAACAGATATTTGAACTGGAATTTTTCTTAATTTATTTTGATCATTGGACAAGGCTTCTAACTGCTTGACATCACTGGTTTTCATAACAAGATCACCTATTTTAGCTTTGACCTTCTGCAGTTCAATCACTTCGTTTTTCGCACTGGAAACAAGACGTCCATCTTTATACATATAGTTGACAATAAAGCCGTGATCTTCTTTATCATTCATAATCCGGATACCATCATGCTGATTCAGTTCTCCATTTAACTGAATTTTCATGCGATCATGATGAAAACCAATGATTTTTCCGATAGGGATTCCCTGATGATTTGGACGCAGAGTCGACATGATTTCCAAGCCTTCTTTTTGAGTGAGATATCCTTCTGTAAAACCACGGTTAAATACTTTTTTCATTTCCTCAAGGACACTTTGATTTATATCGAATTTTTGATGATTTTCATAAGCATCAATCGCCTGTCGATATATGCTGCACATGCAGGCTACATATTCCGGACGTTTCATTCTTCCTTCAATTTTAAAAGAAGTCACGCCACATTCAATTAATGGAACGATCAGTCCGATCGCATTGAGATCTTTTAAAGACAGCAGATATTTTCCCTTTGTCGGAATGACTTTTTTTTGATTCTCGTCCCACATTTCAAGCTCATAAGGAAGACGGCAGCTTTGAGCACATTCCCCGCGGTTGGCACTTCGTCCGCCAATGTTTCTGGACATATGGCATTCACCTGAATAACTTACACAATAGGCTCCCTGTACAAAGACTTCAATTTCCATATCCATCTGACACATCTTTTTAATAAGCTGTAAAGAGGATTCCCTGGCAACCACACAGCGCTGTAAGTTCCATTTTTTTGCCTGTTCGATCCCATGTAAATTATGGATATGCATCTGTGTTGAAGCGTGAATTTCCAGATTAGCAAATTCATGCGACAGAAGGTTGAGAATACCTAAATCCTGAACAATAACAGCATCAACCCCTATTTCATCAAGCTGAGCTATATAAGCTTTACAGGCTTCAAATTCACTGTCATGAATCAGCGTATTCAAAGTTACATGAATTTTTACACCATAAAGGTGAGCCAGTTTCACTGCCTCTTTCATTTCATCCAATGTGAAATTATCAGCGTTTGCTCTGGCTCCATATTGCGGTCCAGCCAGAAAAATGGCATCTGCACCATGATATAAAGCTGCCTCAAATGCCTGATAATTACCTGCCGGACATAAAAGCTCTACTTTTGACATAATGATTTCCTTTTATTTGTGATTTGATTATAAACTCTCATAATGCTGCTGATCAAAATACAGCCTAATACAATGCTGCAGGCTTGAACAATTGTATTTACACCCATGACAATTGCACTGTCAAGTTGATTCTGTACAATTTCCAACATTGTATAATACATGCCTCCTCCCGGTACCAGAGGAATAATGGCGCAGATCAAAAAAGTTGTGACCGGACATTTCATAATTCGCGCAAATAGCTCTGATAGAATTGAAATCAAGATGCTGGCAATAAAAAGACTCATCGCAACGGAATGATTCATGAAAACCATCAAGTCATAAATCACACCGCCAATTCCGCCGATCAGAGCTGCTACTGCCAGCTTATCTCCTTTAATATTAAATAAAATCGCAAATCCTAGGGATGCGAAAACAGCTGTAAAACCATTCATATTAATATCCTCCCAAAAGCGTAAATACAAGTCCGCTTCCCAAAGCAATCGCCACAGCTACGATCACAGCCTCCGCCATTCTTGCCAGTCCGCTGACCAAATCGCCGCTTACCGTATCCCGAACGGCATTGGTAATCGCAAGCCCGGGCACAAGCAACATGATCGTTGCGATAATTGTTGTATCTATGGAATCCAAAAGTGACAGCCGAGAACAAACAATAGCACCTAAAGTTGTGAAAGCCCCTCCCAGAAGATATTTAAAAAATGAATTGAAATCAAATTTATCAGCAAAAATCATCAAGCTTTTCAGCAATACTCCCAATACTAATGAACACAAAGCATCCTTAAGTGTTCCCTTAAAAAAGAAGGCAAAACCAAAAGAGCAGATTGCTGCTCCCAAAAGCATAATTTTTGTCGGGTAAACTCCTTCTTCATCAATTTTTTCCAAACGTATATAAAACTCTTCCAGTGACATGCTTTCCTTTGTAATTCTTCGTGATAAGTCATTTACTTTATCAATTTTAGAAAGATTGACACTTTTAATCTGTGTACGTTTGATATTATGATACAGTTCCTCATGTATGGAAAAGGAAATAATGATCATGGTCGGTGTTGCATAAGCATCAACCACACTTGCTCCATATGCCTGACAAATTCTTCTCATTGTATCTTCAACACGATATGTTTCAGCACCGCTTTCCAGCAGCATAACTCCTGCCTTAGTCGCAGTACGTGCCAGCTTGTTACAATCCATTTTTATCACCAATGAGATTATACAAAATTATATGTGAAATATCTATACTGGCTGATCACAAAATCAATGTTTTGATGTCTTTTCATTCAATAAACTCTATCTTCCCTTAATCATTATACTTGTATTTTAATGATTTATATTTTTTTGTAAACCTTTTATTCAGCTGAAACATGTTTCAAGAATGAGCAATTATGCGAGTCAATTCATCATTTATAAAAATATCATTATAACAGAATATAAGAGAGTTTAGATATCATCGACGAATATCGTAATTTTTTCAGCCGAAAAAAAAGGAGTTTCGATTAAAAACTCCAAATTTTTATCCATTTTTTTCAATAATATTTAGTAATTCTCTTTGATATTTAAAACCTTCTTTATACATATTGTGCTTTTCACAGTACTCAATCAAATATTCAAGCGCATGAACACAATCCTGTAATACTCCGCGTTCTTTGGATTTTTTAGCGAACGACTGCAGAGTTTTGTAGTAGCTGTTCTCTTTTCCGGTATAAATATATTTTAGGCACTTTTCATAAGCATCAACATCTGCCTGATCATGTCTGTTTTTTGTAACCAGCAGCTGATAATACTGCATAGAAGTTTTCAAATCTTTCATTTCCATATAGGCCCACGCTAAAAGATAACTACAGCGTGCTACCATTTTTCCCTGATTGATCAAACGCTGAGCATATAAAAGAACATCGTCATATTTCCTTGCGAAAAGTGAATAGTAAGCTAAATTAAAATAAGCCGTATCACAGATTTCTTCACCGTTTTTCAAAAGCTTTGATTTATTGACAACATTTAGAAGACATTCTTTCATTTCATCATAGCGTTTTTGTTGCGCCATTATTCTTCCAATACTGTTTTCCACAAATAAAACCCGATTAAAACAATAATTTCGACTCATGATTTCTTTTGCTCTCAGCTGCATATCATATGCCTTTACCAGATCATATTCATACTCATACATCAGTCCCAACTGATTATACGTAAAACCGCTCAGAACATGATCAGGCGCATAAGAGATAGATTGTTCAAAATCTTTTTTAGCTTCCTGATAACGATGAAAATCACAATAAAGACAAATACCTCGAATTAAAAGAAAAACACTTTTTTGAAGATCATTGAAAACATCAAACAGCATCAGACAATGCTCTTCACACAGCTGATAGTCATAATCTTTCACCTCAAGGCCGCTAGCCATAAAACGTGCCAGCCAAACAGTCGGATAAGCATAGGAGTATTCCCATCTTTCATTCTCAGAAAGTTTGATCATCTGTTCTCTTCTCTGTTCATGATCTCCATCCACATAAGCTTTCAGCAAGGTATCAAAACATAAAGAAACCTCATCCAGAATCGTCTCATCTGGATAAAAGGGTTTCCCCAGCATCTTCATTATTTTCTGGATAGTTTCTTCATTTGAACTTTTTGCACCTTTTTCAACATCAGAAAGATGCTGGAAGGATAGCCCGCTTTTCTTCGCCAGCTCTTGTAGTGTTAATGAACTATTCTTACGAATACAGCGAATCATTCTTCCAGCAATATTTCTTTTTTCACTCAATTCCACAATGATTATCCTTTAGGCGGATCATACTTGCCTTCAAGTGGATCGATCTTTGTTTCCAGTGATTCAAGACATTTCTGGTATTCTTCTTCATTTTTCACTGTACCGTCTTCATTGTATTCCAGTACGCATACTTGTGGTGCTTCTTCATTTGCCAATACTGGAATGTTCACTGCCAATAATGCAAAAGCAGTGAATAATGCCATCAGTTTTTTCATTTCAATTCCTCCTTACTGCTTTTATTCTAGCAAATCGGACAAATTATGAAAACCTTATTTTCGGCTGAAAAAATGATGCTTTTTTATGCTTTTTTCAATTTTTATCTGATCATGAGAATAAAAAAGATTGTTAAAACCCAATTATGGCTTCTTAACAATCCTTGATTCTTAGTCCTTTTTCAAAACTTTTAAGATTTCATCAACTTTATTGAGTTTTTCCCAAGGAACATCAATGTCATCTCTTCCGAAGTGTCCATATGCAGCTACCTGACGATAGATTGGTCTTCTTAAATCCAGTGTTTCAATAATGGCGCTTGGACGCAAATCAAACACTTGATTGATGATATCAATCAATTCTTCTTCACTGTATGGACTGGTGTTAAATGTATCAACAGAAATACTGACTGGATGAGCTACCCCAATGGCATATGCCAGTTGGATCTCACATTTTCGAGCTAGTTTGGCAGCAACAATATTCTTTGCCACCCATCTTGCCGCATAGGCAGCTGAACGGTCAACCTTCGTTGGATCCTTTCCTGAGAAAGCTCCTCCTCCATGGCGAGCCATACCTCCATAAGTATCCACAATAATTTTTCTTCCTGTTAATCCGCTATCTCCCTGAGGACCTCCAATCACAAAACGTCCGGTTGGATTGACATAAATCTTAGTATCTTCATCGATCAGATTTGCTGGAATAACTTCACGGATAACATGTTGGATCATATCCTGACGAATTGTTTCCAAATCAACTGTATCTGAATGCTGAGTCGAAATGACAACACTGTCAACTCTTTTTACCTTATCATCATCATATTCAACACAAACCTGACTCTTGCCGTCCGGTCTTAAATAAGTCAGTGTCCCATCTTTACGCACCTGACTCAGTTTTCTTGACAGCTTATGTGCTAACATGATTGGCATCGGCATCAGTTCTTCAGTTTCATCACAGGCATAGCCAAACATCATTCCCTGATCACCAGCACCATTATCATGAACATCGCTCTGTCTGCTTTCTAAAGATGCATTCACTCCCATTGCGATATCATTGGATTGTTCATCAATAGCACTCAATACAGAACAGGTATTTCCATCAAATCCATATTTTGCGCGATCATACCCAATATCCAGAACCACATCACGAGCAATGCGCGGAATATCTACATAACAGCTGGTAGTAATCTCTCCCATAACCAAAATCATACCGGTCGTCGTTGCTGTTTCACAGGCAACACGTGCCATAGGATCTTGACGCAGGATTTCATCCAGCACTGCATCACTGATCTGATCGCAGATTTTATCCGGATGACCTTCTGTTACAGATTCTGAAGTGAAAAATTTCTTACTCATTTCTTTACCTCCATCTTTGCATAACATTCTCTAATTTTATCAATACCAGCAAGTCCTTCACTAAATGCAGTGGCACAGCCGCATGCCATTGCCATTAAAAAAGCTTCCTCACTGTTTGAACATTTGATAAATGCCGCTAAAAAGCCGGCTACCATAGAATCACCACAGCCCACACTTGAGATACATTTACCCTGAAGACCACTGCTTTCAAAGACAGATCCCTTTTCATCAACAAGTACGGCTCCATCTTTTCCCATCGAAATCAAAACATTTTTAGCACCTAACTGCTGAAGCTGTTTGGCTGCTGATTGTGCATCTTTTTTGTTGTATATCTTTACATGCAGGATGTCTTCACATTCTACCACATTTGGTTTGATTAGAAAAGGGTGTGCCTTTAAAGAATTAAACAAAAGAGCACCACTGGCATCTACCACACATAAAACGCCTCTGTTCATCAATACATTAAGAATTGTCTCATAAAGATGTTCATCCAGGCAAGAAGGAACACTGCCAGACAATACCAGAATATCCTCTTTTTTCAATTCATCCAGCTGATCAAAAAGGCGTTTCATATCATAACCTGTGATCAGTGGCCCGGCAGCATTAATTTCAGTATCTATGGGATTTGCCAGTTTGATATTCATACGGGATATTCCTTCCTCAAGAGGAATCATTTTTTCCATGATCCCTTTTTCATGAATCATTGATAAAATCTGATCCCCCACAAAACCGCCAACAAAACCCAATACTGTCGAATCAAATCCAAGACTTTTTAAAACCACGCTGACATTGATTCCTTTACCGCCCAAACGATAAATCTCGTTTTTGGAACGATTAGTTTCATTCAGTTTAAATCTGTCTAAATGCATTTCATAATCAATCGAAGGATTAAAAGTGAGTGTATAAATCATGAGCTGTTCCTTTTCTAGTTATACTTTACCACTTTTTTGTCATTTCGTGTATAATAAACGTGTTGTTTTGGAGGTTATATGAAGAAAATCGTATTTTTAGATATTGATGGCACTTTGGTTGATCATATAAAATTCCATAAAGTGTTGGATTCTACTATTCTGGCTATTCAAAAAGCACAAAAAAATGGGCATAAAATTATTTTGTGTACAGGACGTACAAAAAGCAATGTTCATCCTGATCTGATTCCTTTTCAAAGTGATGGACAAATTTATGGTGCCGGTTCTACAGTCATGGCAAATGGCGAGATGCTCTTTAATGTATCAATCCCGAAAAATGATTTACAAGATATGATTCATGATTTTGATCATAATCATTTTGGTTATACGCTTGAAGGCGAATTTGACAGTTATTGTGATGATTTCTGCTACCAGCGCAGAAATGCTTTTGCTGATCATAAGGGTATCTCAAATGAATTACAGGCAGTCATCGGCAGTGATGATACCCATTTTCATATGAAAGAATTTGATTTAAATCAGGCTGTAATGAATAAAATTTCTGTCTTCAGCCAATCTAAAGAGGATCTTGAAAAATTTATGAATAAGTGGAGCAATTATGACTTTATTATTCATGACAAAAAAGAAAATGAATCTCATTTCTGTATCGAAATTTTGATCCATGGTATCTCAAAAGCCAGTGGAATGGATATCATTTTGGACTATTTTAAGATGGATCTTGCTGATAGTATTGCTTTTGGTGACAGTATGAATGATTATGATATGATTTCTCATGCAAATAAGGGTATCTGTATGGCAAATGGTGCATCTAAGCTGAAAAAAGCAGCTGATTATGTCTGTGGCTATTCCTATGAAGACAGTATTGCCGATATGTTTCAGAAATTAGGTCTTCTGGATCCTATTCAATAACATATATAGTGAACTGTATGAAATGAAAGTGTCTGCTTCAAAAAACAGACACTTTTTAACATGATTCAAAGCTATTTGTTTAAAAATTTTACCATGTGATATTCATCCAGATATTTACCCTCTTTCAGTTTCATTGCCGAAGGTATTTTTCCCACGATTTCAAAACCATATTTTTGATAGAGATGACAAGCATGCTTATTTTCACAGACAACATCCAGTTCAATCTGTTCATAACCGATGTTTCTGGCCGCCTGTATTATTTCCTTCATTAAAGCAGAACCCAAGCCCATATTGTGAGCTTCCTTTAAAATACCAATTCCCATACCACAGCGATGTGCTGTTTTTATAGAAGAATGAATCGGATATAGGCTGGCATTACCCACAATTCTGTTTTCATCAGCAACACTGATCATGAGATCTCTGTGTGAATATAAAATTTGTTCAAGCAGTTTTTCTTCATTTTCTAAAGAGAAGTTCATTTCTTCAGGATAACGATTTAAATAAATCGTCTCCGAATAAAGCTGATGTAAATAATGAATCAATTCTTGAGCATTTTCTTTTGAAGGGCTGAAAAGTTCAAAAGTTCTGCCATTTTTTACTTGGATTTTTTTATTTTCAAATCTCATATAATCACCTTTTTCGTCATTATAATACAAAAGATGTGCCAGGGGAAGCACATCCTTCGCATGTAAATTTTAAAAAGGGGATAGAATATGAATAAAATGTATCAAGTGTACAGTTTTTCTGTACACTGATACTATACCCACTTTCTGTGTTTACAATACAGAGAAGTTTTGTGATTTTATGTGAAAAACAAAAAATGTGCTAGGGGATGCACATTTTTTGTTTGTTTATTATTATAAGGGGATAGAATATGAATGAAAATAAAATAAGGGGGTTTTTATTTTCTTGTACAAGTCTTTTCCTTGTACGCATATAATATATCTTATTTGTATCGGAATAATACAGTTAGAACATGTGAATTTATGTGAAAGATAAAAAATGCAACAAAAAATGTGCTGTTTGCACATTTTTTGCGTTTATAGGGAGATAAAAATATGAAAAATAGATGATTCTATTTTTATACAAGATTTCCTTGTATGTGAATATCTTACACGATACCTAACGCTGAAATTTATTCTCAACATGTGATATTATGTGAAGCTAAAACAAAAGATGTACCAGGGGAAGTACATCTTTTGTTTTATTTGGGGATAAAATATGAATGATTGAAAATAAAATGAGGGGGATTTATTTTCATCGTACAAGTTGTTTCCTTGTACAATTCTACTATACCCATTTCTTATCAAAACATTTTCTTATTGTCATGTTAAATTATGTGATTCATGGAATCTGCTAGCTTTGCCAGCTCTTCCAATATTTCGGGCTGATAACTGCCGCCTCCCTGAGCAACCGCTGGGTTACCGCCGCCTCGAAGTGAGAACTTAACTGCGATTTCTTTAAAAAGCTCATTAGCTTTAAACGGTAATGAAGCATGACGTGCAATCATGACATGGCAGCGATCTGCATCATGGCAAACAAAGAAAACTGCTTTTTCATGTTCACGGACTAATGTTGAACATAGCATCTGGAATGTCTTAACATCTAGATCTTCAATACATTCACTCAGACATACTTCTTCTTTTGCTGCAAATTCTTTGATTTTCTGTGCAACCACTTTGTTCTTCCATTCCGTTTCTATTGCCTTAAGATCTTTAATTTCCTGACGAAGACGTGTAATTCCTAAATATATATCATTTTGTGGAGTTCCCAAATCTTTGGCACATTGTTCTAGTATTGTCTGTTGTTTTCCTAAAGTTCTTAACAGCTGTTCTCCGCAGATAAAATAAATTTTATAACCACGTGTTGTTTTTTCATAGCTTAATAGCTTGATACTCTGAAGATAACGCAAAGAAGGAACATGAATACAGCCACACATATTATAATCGATATCACCAATCACTGCTGCTCGCAATTCATCGTGTTCCAGTTTTTCTTCAGGAGCGTGCTGTCTTGCTTCCTCTAGAGTTGGATAAACGATCTGAATCGGTAAATCTGAAAGAACATACTGATTACATGTCTTCTCAATTTCATGCATGATGTCTTCATTAAACTCCTCAAACTCCATTTCACAACCACTTGAATCTTCATGAGTAAAAAAGGCTATTGTTCTGGCATGATATTTTTTATTGATATAGCCGCAGATCAAATGTGAAGCACTGTGAATCTGAACCTTTTCAATTCGCTGATCAACATCTACTTTCATATGAGCAATACCGCTGACACTTCCATGAATTTTATGAGCATAATAACCATCCTTGAATCGTATATCTTCTACCTCGATACCATTAATGGTTCCGGTATCCTTTGCCATACCTCCGCCTTCTACATAAAAGATACTGTCAGAAGTCAAGACCCAGCAAAAATCTTCTTCCTGCTCAATACCCACAATTTCAAAATCACCTTCGCATTCTAACCAATGATCATAATGTTTATTCATAATATTTCACCTCAATGTCCTTATTATAGCTTATTTCATCTGGTTTGTCAGTTTTATCTGACAATTTGATTTTCTATTATATATTTTTAAAATGCTTTACTTTTTGTTTTAACTTAACTGCCAAATCAACGAATGTTTTAAATCATATTGATATTAAATAAAAAATGAGATAATATATTAATGAAAGGTAGAGTATTATTTAATAGGATTAAACCTATAAATATATTAAGTCATAATATAAATCAAAAATGAGATGAAAATTCAAAAGGAGAAAGTATGAAAAAGATGAAACGATGGATGAGCTGTTGCCTGGTTGCTTTTGTCTTATGTGCCTGTCATACCATGGACATTCAGGTGGACTGGAACAGAGGAGTCAGATATCGAGTGGACAATGAAAAACCAAGCTGGATAACTCTTTATCTGGATCCACAAAACGAGGATGTTATCGCAGCTATGGAAATATCAGTCTGGCATGAGAAAGAAATGGAGGATCAGGATATTCTCCAACAGCTACAAAGTGATACCAACACCCTACTAAAAGACCGTAAAACTGTCATAAGTGTAGTTCAGTTTGCTCATGAGGACGAGGGTGTAAATGATGACATCCAGATCAATTTTTTCAAGGATGAGCTGAAGCCACAGGACATTGAACTTCTGATGAGTTGGCTAGGTTTGGAAAAAGAGTATCAGGATGGATTTCTTAAGTATGAAGAGGAATTGTTGAAATCAACAACCTTTCGTTACCGCTGGGTTCTTTCAGAAGGCGAACTGATGAAGAATATTTCTGTGGATGGAAATCCCGACTATGATTATTCAAGATAATCATCAAAAAATGATTCATAGTCTTTTATAATCATAGAAAAACATGGCAAAAGAAACTGATTTGATCAAATCTAGTTCTTTTGCCTTTTTAATTTCATACTAATTTGAACTGTGTTATGTTTTATCTAATTGATAATATTTTAACATGATGTTAAAATAGCGCTATAATTTTAACATTTTGGAAGGACAGAAAGTATGCGAATAGCTGTATGTGATGATAATTTAGCTTTTCTTGAGGATTTAAAGAAACGATTAAAAAAAGATCCTATTGTAACCGGGGTAAGTATTTTTGATGATCCAAGAAAGCTTCTTGATGAGTTAAAAAAAGATCAACGATATGATCTGTTATTTTTGGATCTTGATTTCAAAAACAATGAAACAGGATTGGACTATGGTGAAAAAATCTATCAGTTCATGCCTGAATTACCTATCATATTTATAACAGGCTATAATGATCGCTTTGCTCAGCATTTATTATTAACGAATTCTAATCTATTAGGATATATCACAAAACCTGTTGATGATACAATTCTAAAGCAATATCTTCAAAAGGCTGTTCAATTTCATGCCGATCACTCACAATGTTTCATCATTTCAGTTAAAAATCAAACAATTCCATTAAAAATTCATGATATGATTTATTTAGAAAGTGATGATCATAGGGTTACAATTTATACAGAAGAGAAGCAATATACTCTTTATCAAAAAATAAGTGAACTTATAAAAGAACTACCTTCCCAATTTGAACAATGTCACAAAAGCTTTTTAGTCAATATGGAATGGATCCATTCCATCGAATATAAAACCGTAAACCTTCGTAATGGAAAACAAATACCAATTAGTAGAACTTATCGGGAAAAGTTTCAAAATAACTTTTTTAAATTCTTAAGAAATATATAATATCATGGAGGTCCTATGAAGAAAACAAATATCATTGTTTTATTGTTACTCATTTATAATCAAATTGCTTTTATTCTTTATTGTATTTTAAATCATTTTGATCGTATTTCAATTTTGATGTTTATTATCAACTTTATCTGTAATAATACGATGATCATTATGTATTATAAACAAAATAGCAAAGGAGAAATTGCTCAAGAAATCAAGAAAATTGAAATGCAAGTAGCTGAAGAACAAATTTATTATCAAAAGCTTGAACAAAAAAGAATTGAAATCTCAAAAATTCATCATGACTATAATAACCATATTTCAACAATTATTGGTCTTCTTCATAGTGGAAAAGAAGAAGAAGCAAAATCTTTTTTAGGTGATGTCATTAAAAAGATAAATCATTCAAATGAATGATTTCGTTGAAAAACGGTTATTTTCGTAATGATTAAATAATTTAAAAAATAATATGTAAAATATTCGCTGAAGGATGATGATTTATGAAGGTAAGATTGATTTGTTTTATTTTTTTAATGTTAGGTCGATTAGCATGGATGGTGAGTATTGATGAAATGTTAGAAGCAAAATCTGAAAAGTATAGCAGAAAATTTCGCTATCTTGTTTGGGGCTTTACTTCTATTTTTTTCGCTGGTTTTCAAGTATTAATCAACGAAGGCTTTCTTTACTATATAAGATCGTTTTCGATAATTATTTGGGATCTTTCAGTGGCACGTATTTTTTATCGTGATCCTTTTTGGAAAATTATTGTGGCAGAGATTGTCCTTGTATTTTCAGCAGCTCTTGGTGAAACAATTGGCTATCTCGCATTTTGTTTTTTAGGTATTCAAATAGAACAATTAACGAGTTATTCCTCAATGGCATTGGCTATAGTGTCAGGGATTACAAATACCATTACGATTTTTTCTTATATTACGGTTGCTTATTTATGGAAGAAGTTTAATCGATTTTCAAGTGAAATGGGATTTCATAAAATTTTTTTCATTTTATATTGTTCATTTCTATTGTGTATTCTTTTTCTATTTGAATATCAAACATTGAATAGTGCTTTTCATCCTACCATTGAAACGAATATTCTGATTTCTTCTTTCCTCTGTAATTTTATTTTTATGTTTATTGTCATCAGGCAATCCGAAAAAAATTCTTTAGAAGCCAAATTATCAAAATCAAAAGAAATTGTTGCTTTGAAACAAAAACAATCTTTAGAAGAAGAAAATACAAAAAATGAACTTGAAAGAATTTCACGTTTAAATTTAACCACTTTAACTGATGTTGAGCATTTATTAAATCAAGGAAAAACAAATGAAGCAATCGATGCTTTAGAAACATTGGCTATTCGAAATCAAAAAGAATACTCATTTTGTCATATTGCAATTATCAATGTCTTACTTTCTGAAAAGAAGAAAGTATGTGAACAATATCATATTCATTTTGATGTCAATTTAAATTTTCCAAAGGAAAATAGCATTCAACAGATGGATTTATGCAGTGTATTTTCAAATCTTTTAGATAATGCAATTCATGCCTGTCAATATTCAAGTGAAGAAAAATACATTCGTTTAGAATCAAAAGTATTTGGTGAGTATCTGATTATTCAATGTGAGAATTATGCTGAGAATATAAAGAAGAAACAAACGAAAGGACATGGTTTGGGACAGAAGATCATATTAGATATTGCGAATCGATATAAGGGGCAGTTTTATACGGAATATGATTCTGAGAAAAAGCATTATTATGCACAGGTAACACTTTGTTTTCGTTTATAAATCGGTTAATTTCGAAAGATTATTTATAAGATTCCTTTATTTTGATATATTGACGTTATCATAAAAGGAGGAAGTCTTATGAAAGGTTTTAAGAAAATCTTAAATATCTTCTTTTCTGTTTTTTTAGCTTTAAGTGTTATTTCTTTAGTACCTGCAAATGTTTCAGCTGAGAATACAGAATGGGAAGATGATTTATTTCGTAATGTGGGGTTTTCAGTGAGCTCCAAATATTTCGAAGAAAAAGATGAAGTGAATGAAGATGTTATTTATCGCTTCGTGAATATGTCTTCTGAAATGCAAGAGTATTTGAATGAAAGTAATTGGAATTACGAATTAACGTTTAGTCAATATATGGAAATTGTTGATCGTTATTTTCAAGAATTTAATGAAAACAATATTAAAGCTTTATTAGAAAGATTAGGGCATTTAGTTGGAGAGAATGTTATTATTTATTCTGGTGGAGTAGGTGTAGAAGCAGATTGGAGAATTACACATCAATATGTGGATGGTTTGACTGGCTATTATCATATTCAAGGATTGTATTTGTTGATGGAACCTACTGATTCTGGTGTACAATATGAAGAATTATATATTTATTGTCCTGTTGAACTTGTTTTAAGTACAAATAATCCTGATACATATGAAATTGTTTCTTATACCAAAAATGATCACTATATTGAAACTACAGAAGAGAATGGTCTTACTCTTAACATGTTTGATGAAAGCTTAGGTATTGTGTCAACATTGTATGGAATTACATTACATGATGCAATGGGAGCTCATCTTTCATTACCTAAAGATGATTCTTTTACTCGTTATTATGAAATAGATGGATATTTATGGCATGATGTTGATACAATCGTTGTTTGGGAAGCTATTTGTAATGAAGGATATACATGCAAAGTTCAAGTCACAAGATTATGTGATGGTGAAAAAACTGTTGAATATTTAAATCAAACTGGTTCTTTCTCAGGTAAAGGACAAATTGATTTAAGAGTAATTGCACAGCCTTTATTTACAATTCAAGCTGACCATGCAACTGTTGTTGATTTCCAAGGGCTTCAAGATATGGGTGATGGCAGTTATGCTTATACGCCTGGTTTTGATGCTATTGAATTAGAGATTAAAGCAGATGAAGGTTATGTTGTTGATTCAGTAGTCATTAATCATGACAACGGGTTCTATTATTCTGATGGTCATTTAAATAGTTATGGAAGATGGGAAATAAATCCAGAGGAACCAGTACCTGGAGTCATCGAAGTTCATACACATAAAGTAGAAACAGTTATTATTGAAAATGATGATTCAAGTTCAATTAAGGCAACTGTAGAAATTGATTCAAAAGATGAAGAACAATTTAATGGTTTAACTTTTGTTGTTGATGAAGTTGATGCAACTAGTGATTCTGTAATTAGCATCATGAATCAATTGGATGCTGAGAATGTTTGTTTATTAGATTTCCATTTTGAAGATGTAAATGGTGAAATTGTTAAGACAGATGCTTTAATGAAAGTGACTGTTGCTATTCCTAAGGGATGGGATCCAGCTAAAACTGAAGTATATTATTTTAATCCGGAAACTAATGAAGTAACAAATATGAAGGGTGTAGTAAGTAAAGATGGAACATCAATTACCTTTACTACAACTCATTTCAGTTATTATGCTCTTGTTCAAAACAAAGAAACAGGTTCTATAAAAACAGATGATACAACTCATATTGTCCTTTGGATGGAAATATTCTTCATAACAGGTATATGTTTGCTCATAGCTCTTTCAAAGAAAATTAGAGTTAAGCTATAAATAAGATTTAAAATTGGCTATACAGTCATAGTAATTGCTGGCTGTACAGCCTTTTTTATTAATTCAAATGTATCTGTATCATTCGACGAAACAGCAGTATGGATGACAAAAAAAGCTTTTTTTTCGATGACGTGAAACATTCATCTATTTATCGTGAAACATGGATTTCACGCTTTATTTGTTGTATAATTTGTTACGCAAATAAGACTGATTGGAGGTGTAATTATGCTTTTACAAGAAATTAAACTAGGCGAATCGAAAGTATTAGAATTTAAAGAAAAGCTTCCTTCGGATCCAAAAAAATATGTTAAAACAGTAGTAGCATTTAGTAACTGCCTTGGCGGTAAAATTGTTATTGGGGTTAGCAACGCAAACAATGAAATTATTGGTATTGATCCAGAACTGGATGTTTTCTCTATGATGGATAGTATCGCTAATTCAATTGCAGATAATTGTGAACCACAAATTATCCCTAACATATATCCTGTAACTTTAGAAGGTAGAACGGTAATAGTAGTTGAAGTTGTACGTGGCTCTTTACAACCTTATTTTATTAAAAGTCTTGGAAAAGATCATGGAACTTATATTAGAATTGGAGCAACTTCACATCCTGCTGATACGATTTACTTATCAGAAATGGAACTAAAAAGAAGAAACATTTCTTTCGATAGCCTTCCGTGTGAAAAATTCGAAGTAACTGACGAGTTAGCAAGAAAATGCTGTGATATTATTTATGAAAGTAAATTATATCATGAGCCACGACTGGTAAATAGAGCATCAATAAAAAGAGTTCAACCACAAAACTTAGTAAATTGGAAATTGTTAATTGATGAAAACGGCAAATTTACTGCTTCAAATGCATTTGCTCTTTTAATGCAAGAAGATGATTCTTATTTCGATAATTCAAGGGTCCAATGTGCAGTATTTAAAGGCACTACTCGTTCGCATTTTATTGATAAGAAAGAATACTATGGTTCTGTTTTAGAGCTCATTGATTTATCGTACGACTTTATTATCAGACATATAAATGTTGGTCTAAGCATTAATGGATTGTACAGCTCCCCTGATTATGAAATTGATCCTTTTATTATTAGAGAACTATTAAATAATGCATTTCATCATCGTAGTTACATTGATGACGGAGCTATTCAAGTTTCTATTTTTGATGACAGATTAGAAATTACATCACCCGGTTCTATTTATAACAATTTATCTGTTGAGCAAATTATTAGTGGAAGAACAAGCTCAAGAAATAAAGTATTAACTCGTGTATTTAAAGAAATGGGATTAATTGAAGAATGGGGTACAGGATTACAAAGAGTAATTGATAGATGCAGAGATATGTACTTGCCAGATCCAAAATTTGAAGATTTAGACACGGCATTCAGGGTAACTGTTTTTAGAAATAATTCAGTCAAAAGTAAAGAAAATTTGACTGAATTAAACGATATTTCAGTCAAAGATTCAGATAAAATGACTGAATCCGATAATATTTCAGTCAAAGATTCAGATAAAATGACTGAATTAAACAAAAAAATTCATCATTTTAAAGAAAAAGATCAAGTAAAAGTATTGTCTGTTATTAACTATTTGAAACAAAACAATTCAATAACATCTTTAGAAACGAAATCACTTTTAGGAGTAAGTGAATCAACATGTAGAAGATTATTAACCAAGTGTGTAGAAGCGGATATTCTATATTCAAAAGGTCAAACAAAAAACAAAAAATATTATTTAATGAAAGAATAATTTAAAAAATCATCTTTCTGTACCAAGTAGTGGGGACACACGATTTGATAGTGCCAAATAGTGTTGTTAATCAACATCAAATTTTGTTTGAAAGGGATATCGAAATTTTGATATCCCTATTTTCATGTATGTTATGTTAAGAATAAAATCAATTTAATAAGAAATCCTATTTTGTTTATTGCGTACATGATTCTTTTCTTTCTCTCTCATCGTACTTATTCCTTTCGTAATAAAAAGTACGAAAATCTACGTGTTCATGCTTTTCTATCGAATTGTTTTTCTAACTTCATTTTATGAATTCTGATGCCTATATCGTTGTTACAATATTTTATAAATGATAAAATAATGTTAATGGAGATGTGCTCATGGAATTCAGATTAGACTTTTACAAAGAATTATTACATATTGACTGGTTAGCAAAGTGTGGTGAAGCTATACAAGGCTTATATGATTTTGAAATATATAAAGTTAAAGATTTGGAAAATGCCATAAAAACTATTTCTTAAAAAAAATGGAGCAATATCATCTTAGAAGAAAACAATAAATAAACCTCGTTTTTAGCTATCAATCATAAAGAAATCTATAATACATCTTGGAATAAGAGTTTATTAATAGATGATTCATATATTTCTATTTGCAGACAATAGTTTTAAACAAATTATAAAGGAGATTTTATGCTAAGAATTTGTACTGACCAAGAGTTTAGAAAATACGCAGATTTTGTGTATGAACTTGCCTTAGACCAATCAAAGTCAGGATATCCCACCTATAGTGATGGAATTAAAACAAAAGAAATGTTTTTAGACCGCTCTCAAAAAGCATTTTTAAGAGATACGGAAGATATCCTTCTTTTTGAGCATGAAGGAATTGTTGAGGGGTGGATTCACTATTATTATTTGCCCGAAGATAATTATTTGTCTACGGTAAGCTTCAACATTAATTCTCACACTGAACAGGCATTACAAGAATTCCTCGAATTGGTACAGGTACAATTCAAAGGATATGACTTATTCTTAGGATACTCCAAGGATAACAAAAAAGCAGTGGACTTTTTATCAACGCATGGATTTGTCTGTATAGAAGAAGATTATAATAACACTGCTTTCCTGAATAAATATGAACCGGTTCAAGTAAGTGATAGTGTTTTTCGTGTGACAAAAGATAATTACGAGTTTTTCCGTGCTCTCCATAGCCAAGTGGAAGGCGATATGTATTGGAATTCAGATCGAATCTATGCAGACATTGATAACTGGATTATTTTTGTCAAGATTCATAATAAAGAAAGTGTTGGCAGTGTGTATTACATGACGGATGATGATGGTTGGTTTGAGATTTTTGGCATAGATATGAAAGATAATGTTTTTGATTCTAAACTTTTTTTCGATCTTTTAGGAAAAGCTTTAAACACTGCCAAAAAATCTAAAGGAAAATACATGACATTTTTCTGTGATAAAGAAGGGCAAGAAATCGTCAGCAGTCTTGGTTTTGAGTGCGTGGGTGAGTATGTGTGCTATAAAAAGCATCTTATTTGATAAATTATGAAATAGCAGCAGTTTAACGAGGAAAATTATGATGAAATTATTGAATAAACTTAAAAAGAAAAAAACAAATAATAAAAGTGTTCAATTTGATCTTCCAAAAGCCTTTGAGGAAAACCTAAAATATATATCCGGCACAGAAATAAATCCTGCTGACATCAAAAGACAATTTGTTAAAACAAATACGAGATATTATTTAACAGTAGGAGAAATTAATTGTCCGACAGGTAGAATTATTGTTTCTGATCCACTTGCATATTTATCGGCAAATCGGCTATGCCCATTATTAGAAATACAAATCCCTATCGGAATGTATCCTGTAGAAGTTTCTATTTGCAGAAGTAACGAAATAGGTATCCGCATGTGTACTGCCAGATTAAGAATAAGAAACACTGAAGCTGTTGTTTATAAACTAGCAAAGCCAACAAAAGAAAGTGCAGCTTTTATTGGAAAAGAAGGAGAATTAAGCGGTTTCCCGGTAGATGCCGGGATGATATCAATTTGTGATGAACAAGTTGCAAAAGAATATCAGTCATTTATCGATAATTGGTATAAAAGTCATCCGGATGGAAATCATTATGATGATTATTTTGCTGCATTTTTTAAAGAAAGTGAAAATAAATTTCCTCAATTTCAAAGAAAAGGCGGCGATTTTATCGAATGGGAAAATCCTGAATCAAAAAACAAGTTTGTTATGATTGCCAGTGGTTTTGGTGATGGCTATTATCAGAGTTATTGGGGATATGATTACAACAATGACCTTTGTGAGTTAATTGTACCTCTGATAAATCCTGATTTGTTTGGGGTATAACTTCTAAAACTAGGATTTTTTGTGGTAATTGACCAAATATGAATGGTGGTAGAAGCCATGCATTTTAAATACCTTTTTAAAAAGTTGTGTTAATTTTTGCAGCAATTGCTACAAACGCTGAAACATACTAAGTAGACTGCTATAATCTAGAAGTTTTTTATTTCAGAGGATATCATGTAAAGTCAAATTCAATTTAGAATTTTGGATATAAAAAACTCCTGTATTTTACTATAGGAGTTTATTCTCATATTATAAATGTCAACATAGAAATGTACATTTTTGATCATATAAGAATGTACATTT
>CAMEIZ010000004.1 GCA_945919165.1 uncultured Traorella sp. | reverse complement strand
GAGCTAATGAATTGGCACCTTGGGTAAGAGGTTCCTGGGATGCTTATGTATTTCTAGGAGGATCCGGTGCGACTCTGGCTTTGGTTGCCGCTATCATGCTGGTCAGTAAGATTGCTCAAGATAAAGAAATAGCGAAATATGGTATTGGATGCGGCATTTTTCAAATTAATGAGCCGGTTTTATTTGGCTTACCGGTAGTACTGAATCCATTATATTTAATACCGTTTGTTCTTTGTCAGCCAATTATGACACTGATAGGATATTATGCAACAGTCTTTGGTTTAGCTGGTCCAATTGTAAATACAGTTCCTTGGACTACACCTCCAGTATTAGGTGCTTTCTTAGCTACAAATGGTTCTCTGGGAGCAGCTTTTACTGCCATAATATGTTTAGTTGTTGCTTTCTTCATTTATTTGCCATTCGTATTGGCTGCCAATCGAGCAGCTAAAAAATAAAAGCAGGCCTATGAAAATAGGCCTCTAATTTCAAGGAGAAATATGGTAATCATACAAATGCCCTTAAAAAGGGAATATGTCATAGAATTGTTAAATAATAAAACAATAGAAGATTGTACATTTCACTTCATAAAAAAAGAAAGAATGAAACTTTATTTTGAAGTGGATATTGATAATCAAACAGCAGCAGAAATCGCAAAAAAAACGATTCAGAATTCACCACTTGGGAATGCACTATTCTATAACGTAACCATTCAGTAAATATTTCCAAGGAAATAAACGATGTGAAAGAAAGTGTGAGAATATGATTGTAAAAATGAATATGCAAGTATCAAGCCAGGATTTTTATGATTATTTGATTCATTCCATTCTTCTGGATGTCTTAAAAAATGAAGAAAAAATACTGGAAGAACAAGATATTGTAGAAGGTTTTTCCTATCTGAAAAAAATAAGAAACCATGATCCTGTCAAGGTAGAAGTAATAGATATTCAAAAGCCAATATTATATACTTCCTGCATTACATATGGTACTAGCGAAAACCATATAGCTTATCAGATTCGAAAATTGGATGATAAGAGAATCGAAGTTGAATATAAGGAAGAATACAAATCGTCAAAAAAACTTGAACAATGGAATTTCTATCTCTTAAATTTTCTTTTTTCAAAAAGAAACAAAAAGAAAATGACAAAGATGTTACGAGCTATGGAAAACTATATACAGATGAAAGAAGAACAAGATGGGTAAATTGGGAATCTCGCTGTATCCAGATCATTCTCATATTCAAGATGATTTGCGATATTTGGATATGGCAAAAGAATATGGCTTTACACAGCTTTTTGTTTGTTTATTGAATTGTGAAAACAAGGTCAAAGAGGATGTGATAGCAACATATCAGGTATTAAATCATGCAGCTAAAGAAAAAGGCTTTGAGGTCATTTTTGATGTATCGCCGACTGTATTTGATTTTTTAGATATCAATTATGAGAATCTCATGATATTGAAAAATATGGGAGCAGATGTCATTCGCTTAGATGAAAGCTTTCATGGTTTTGAAGAAGCAATCATGACACAAAATCCCTATGGTATCAAGATAGAAATCAACGCTTCGGTATCAGATTGTCTTGTAGATCAAATCATGAGTTATCAGCCCAGCGCAGAGAATCTGATCACCTGTCATAATTATTATCCATTAAGATACAGTGGATTGGGTGTTGATAAAATGATGAAAATGAGTCAGAAAATGAAAAAATATCAATTAAGAACAGCAGCTTTTATCAGCTCACAGACTCAAAATGCATTTGGACCATGGCCCTTATCAGAAGGTTTGTGCACATTAGAAATGCATCGAAGTTTACCTATAGATCTTCAATTAAGGCATTTAAAAGCTATGGGCTGTATTGATGACATTCGAATTGGTAATGCGTATGCCAGTGAATTCGAATTAAAAAGCTGCCAAAGGGTGAATGATTCAAAATTCTTTTTCAATCTTCAGCTTGAGGAAAACAGCCGAATTGAAAATGAAATCATTTATGATTTTGATCATCACGTACGCGGAGATATGAGTGATTATATGATACGCAGTACCATGCCAAGAATCAAGGTTAAAAATGAAATAATATCAGCTCATCATGTCAATCCTGTCTTACATCGTGGTGATGTTGTCATCATAAATGATTCTTTGCCTCGTTATAAAGGTGAATTACATATCTGTTTAAAGGACATGGTGAATGATGGCAGAGGAAATGTCGTGGGCTTCATCCCAAAACGTGAGCATTTTCTATTCGATTATTTAAAGTCTTGGCAGAGATTTGCGTTTTTACGCTGAAAGGAAATTATGAAAAGAATATTATTAGTTTGTTCAGCCGGTATGTCAACAAGTATGTTAATCAAAAAAATGTTGGCAGCAGCTCAAAAAGAAAATATCGATATAGAGGTAGAAGCACATTCTATTTCAGAAGCAAAAGCTATTGGAGATCAATGGGATATTATCCTTTTAGGTCCACAGGTCAAATTTCAATTAAAAGATATGAGGCAAGCATTTCCAAATAAACCAATTGATGCGATTGAAATGAGAAGTTATGGAAGAATGGATGGAGAAGCAGTTTTGAAGCAAGCCAGAGAATTATTGGGTGATTAACATGGAGGGAATCGAATTAATTAGTTTTCAGATTATAGCTTCTGTTGGAAGTGCCCGTTCTCTTTATATTGAAGCGATTCATCAGGCAAAGCTGGGATTTTTTGAGGAAGCCTATAAATTGATTCAAAAGGGTAATGAAGCTTTTGTAGAAGGTCATCAGGTTCATGCAAATTTGATAGAAAAAGAAGCAAATGGAGAAAGAAATGAAATACAGGTTTTGTTAGTTCATGCACTTGATTTATTGATGAGTGCTGAAGCATTTGGCATTCTGGCAATTGAATTCATAGATATTTATAAAACTCTTTATACAAAATAATGATTTTGTCAGGAAGTGTGCTAAAATAGTTTTGAGGTGGTTGTATGACATCAACAAAACAATTAATAGGCCGTTCCTTTATGCAGCTGGTATGTGAAAAACCTTTTGATAAAATATCTGTTTCAGATATTACATCGAAATGCAATTTAAATCGTCAGACATTTTATTATCATTTTCAGGATAAATATGAGTGTTTGGAGTGGATTTATCGCCATGATTGTTTGTCACCACTGATTCATATCAGCTTGGATAACTGGAATACATGTATTGAAGAGATGCTGATGATTATGCAGAAGCATGCTCAGTTTTATACAAGAACCATTTATGCTTCACCAAGATCATTTATTGATCCATTATTTGAAGTAACGAAAAAACTATTTCGAAAAACAATTCATATCATAGATGAAAAAGATCGTGTAGATGATGATGAAGAGGATTTTATCAGTGAATTTCTGGCTCAGGGAATAGTGGGAACAATTACCTCTTGGGTAGTCAAAGGAATGAAGCAACAGCCTCATGATCTTTCTGAAAAACTCAAAAAGATGGCTATAGATATGGATCATTTAAGAAATGCGAATCCAGTAAAAAAGGACTTTACTTCATGAGTCCTTTTTAAATGCTAATTATCTGCTTTTTTTCCCCAATATCTAAGAATGATTGCCAGAACCAGACCAACAATCATGATCACAATACCTAAACCGATAATAAAACCAGTAAATGTTTTGGCAATGTTCCATGACTGCAATTCAAATGAAGAGTAAAACCCATAAGAAGGATTCATTATAATGGATTCAAGCTGTTGAAACGGTATTTCAGAATTTCCCTGAAAGAACTGAGTTGGATTACCTAAAATCATCATTTTGAATATCTTTCTTGAAAAAAGTCCCATAGCAGTAAACAAAGCACCGCCAAATGTTAAATAAACGCCATATAACCAGCCAAAACGTTTTACCATTGTTAACATATGATGAGGGAGTTTATCAATCCAAGAAGGAAATTCAATTTTTGATGTTGTTTGAGTTTCTTCTTTGAAATCTTGATTGTCATCAACATCATCCTCGGATAACAGCCAATCGGTACTTACACCAAATATTTCGGCAAGCAAAGGCAGTTTTGATATTTCAGGTGAAGCTTCTCCTGTTTCCCATTTAGATATAGATTGTCTGGATACTCCAATTTTTAATGCAAGTTCCTCCTGAGATAATCCAAGTTTTTTTCTGCATTGTGTAATTTTTTCATTAAATTTCATAAGAACACCTCTTTCTTCTGCTTATAAGATACGATAAATCCAGGGAATAGTCTACCAATAGTCTTTGGAAATACTGCAACCAATGGTTGCAAAATAGATTTACAGCTCTATTTTAACATATAAATCATATAGAAAAGGTATTTTAAATAAAAATCTTCATGATACAGATCAATTAGATGTTTTTTTAATGAGTCCAATCAGCAAAAAGATTTGATGTTTCTAAAATGATCTATAGATTATAATTGAAAAAAACTGAATGCTGTAATGAATAAAAATTTTGACAAAATTGCTTCTTCCGGCTAATAAAATAAAACTATCATAATGCTTGTTTCTGTCTGAAAATCAGCTTTCATTTCTTTAATATTTTGATATCCGATTCTGTGACAGAATCGATGAATACTGCTTCGTGAAACCAAACATTCATCAGCCACATTATAAACATTTAAATCACTCATATTTCTGAAATGTTCTAAAAAATATCTGGCTAATATTGTATATAGGAAAGTAGGAGCATCATGATTGATGATGAAGCATAATTCACTTACAAAACTCAGGCCAATATTTTTTCTTTTTATTTCACTCATTCATACCAGTCTTTCTTTTTATTTATTATGTCATTGCTTACAATCTTTTCGATAGGATTCTTTTACAACAGATAAGGAATCTAAAAAATTATGTTATGAAATAAAAGAATATGAATAGATATCAATGAATATAAAAAAATTCGAATCTTCATGATTCGAACTCATATTTCTAAATGGCAGGGGTAGCAAGAAAAGATGCAAATGCTGCTTTTTGTATCTTATTTTGACTTTTCTTGCATATTTTGGTCTAAAATGGTCGAATAATTCGTGAATTCTTCACAATTTTTCGCAATTAAAACTTATTTAATTCTAATCAAACATTTTTCTATTAGAAAATTTCTAATTAAATCATTTTTATCTTCATAATATTCAGTTAAGTGTTTTTTGTAGTCACTGATTAATTCGGCAGGAACAACAATTAAGCCATATCCATGACTTATCATATAATGATTAGCAAAAATTACAGCTGTTCGTTTATTTCCATCTAAGAATAATTGTGATTTCATTACATACAAAAGTAAATCAATTGTTTTATTAATATCATCTTTATTTGAATTGATAATAGAATTTAAATCGTCTTTAACTTTTGCTTCATAAGGTAATGGCGGAATATATGTTGAACCTCCAATAGATACAGGAACTGTTCTTAATTTACCTGCAGTATAAGAGAATCCGTCTTCAACAATTGCATTTATTTGATATAACAAGTTAAAATTCGTTGGATAGGTTATTACTCCTTCACTCATAATAAATTCCCATGATCTTTTTAGATTTACAACTTTTGAAATGTCAGATAAGGACATATCTTTAACTTTACCACCGTTAACAATTGTTTCAGTATCTGAATAAGTTGTTGCAACACCTTCAAGTCGAGCTTGCTTATAAATAGAATCTACTAAGTTTCTTCTTGCTAAATCAATGTTTGTTTTGATTTCATCAGATAATTCAAGTTCTTGATATGCTAATAATCCAAGTTCCTTTTTTATAGCTTTAAGTCTTTTTTTGTATTCTTTTGCTAATTGATTGTTTTCTAAAATTAGATTATAAAGTTCAACACTATATTCACCTGCATATTTAGAACATTTAATTCCATCTTCTCTATAGTGCAGATAAATATATTTAGAATTGTTCTTTTCTCTAATTTCTATTGTACCATTTAACATTTTCTTCAAACGTGATGTAAGTAATTCTTTTTCATGTAAAAGTTGAGCAATATTGTCTTTCATGGAATACCTCCTATGTGGAACAAAATAATCAGGAATGTTCCACATTTATTATATCACAATCTTGTATGATGTGGAACAAAAATAATAAAAATGTTCCACATTTGTTCGCTAAAATAAAAAAGCACAAACCATCAAGATTTGTGCTTCGTTTTATTAAATGGCAGGGGTAGCAAGAATTGAACTCGCATCAGCGGTTTTGGAGACCGTTATACTACCATTGTACTATACCCCTAACTTGCTTTAATATATTATCACAATCGAATACGTAAAGCAAGAGAAAAATAGAATACATAAAGAAAATGGAAAGTCTCCTGAATTGAAAAAGTAAATGCAATAAAATAACTATCTTGCAGAAGTTTACTTTAACAGAATATCAAACAACAGTTATAATAGAAATATTCACTCTAATTGTGACAGAATTGAAATTCTTCAGGAAAGTTTTTCAATCTATGTTATAATATCCAAATAAGGAGTGATTTAAGTGAAAGAAAAATTTGAAAAATTTATGGCAGGAAGATATGGAGTGGATCAGTTAAGCAATGCTCTGAATGTACTTTTTATTCTGTTGGTTGTCATTGGTTTAATAAGCAGAAATACATTGATTTGGTGGATTGCATTGATTCCGATGTTCTATAATTATTTTCGAATGTTTTCAAAAAACTTTTCTAAACGATATAATGAAAATCGTATTTATACTAATATGATGTCTCCTGTTTATAACTTTTTTGACAAGATGAAACTGAAATTTCAAAAGAAGCAGAAAAGAGATAAGAAAAAATATAAGTATTATCACTGTAAAAACTGTGGACAGGAATTAAGAATTCCAAGAGGTAAAGGAAAAGTTGTCATTACTTGTCCAATCTGTAAACATTCATTTGAAGGAAGAAGCTAAAGATCAAATTTGATCTTTTTTTCTTATTCTGTTCGATGTTATTTATGGTAAAATGAACTTATGAAATTTTTATGTAAAAGCTATTTGTATTTCATTTATCCTGTTTATACATTGTGGTTTGCATCTCATGCGTCATTAGTAAATGAAAATTTATCTTATATTGGAAATGCTTTGGATTTTCGTGTTCATTTTATTGTTTGGTCATTTGCCTGTGTGATGGCTTTAGCAATTGGTTTTTCTTCATGTCTAAAAAAATGTCTTCATAAAAGAGTTTTGGGCTTTATTATTTGTTTGTGTGCCATTTTGTTTTTATTGTCAGTTTTGCTTCCGTATTTGCCAAATGTTTATCCGCTGATTGCAGATCTTCATGTCAATTTATCTTTTCTTTCACTCTATTCATTGCTGATTGTAATTGTTTTACTGGTTCTTTCTTTAAGATTGAATCATCCTATCAGAATTTATTTGTATCTTTTAGGAATGATTTATGGAATTGCTTTGATGATTTTTTCATACCATTATATGAGTGTTAATTCACTGGTAGAAGTTTTTTTGGGAATTGCATTACCAATTTATCTTGATTCTTTAGGAGGTTCATTATGAAAAAAGCAGTTATTTTACTTTGCCTTTTTTTGTGTGGCTGTTCAAATGGCTATCATTTGAGTCGAAACACCGATACCGATAAGATTCACTTTGCTTTTTTATCTGATCAGGAATATAATTCCAAACTAGATGCGTATGAAACATCTTTTTATGTATGTGATGATCATTGTACTGACACAATCAAAGAGATTGAATTAAGCTGGGCGGATGGAATCTTTGTCATGGGTGAGCACTCTGTTGATATGATGAATCACTATCAGAATGTGAATCAGATACCAATTATCACGATTGAATATGAGGATGAGTTAACTGCTTTAAAACGACTGTTTCCTGAATATTTGATTTGGTCCGATGATCAAAATGAAAAGGCAGATGCTTATTATATCAATGAAAGGGAAGAAGTTTTGACAGAAAAACCTTTTTATCAGAAAAACAATCCAATCAGTCTGGCTGAATTGGAAGAAGATCAAACACAGTTTCATTTTGATATGAATCAAAAGGCAGATGAAATTGTAAATGCTGCGATTAGTGATTACAATATTATAATAAAGTGGAAAATAAAATAAAAAATTCTGGAAGCCCAGAATTTTTTAGATAAAGAATGGTACAACGACAAAATAGATAAGAACAATAATTCCCAGAATAATTCGATAATAACCAAATACTTCAAAGGAATGCTTGCGAATATAAGAAAGCAACATTTTAATGGCGACAACACTGACAAGGAAGGCAGTGACCATACCTACAATAAGAACAAGGATATTTGCCGGAAGAATCACACCATCAAACTTGATTAAATCTAAAAGGCTTGCTCCAAACATAACCGGTATTGCCAGAAAAAATGAGAACTCACTGGCAGTTTTACGGTTTAATCCAAGCATGGTACTTCCCATGATTGTGGCACCGGATCGAGATGTTCCGGGAATCAAAGCCAGCATTTGGAAGACACCGATCTGAGCAGCTTTTAACGGTGTAATTTCACTTAGCTTATTGACAGTTGGACGTTTTTTTCTTCGTTCAATAACAATAAATCCAATTCCATATAAAATCAGCATAATGGCAATAACAACCGGATTATAGAAAAGAGCTTTGATTTGATCATTAAATAATACTCCAATAATTCCTGCTGGTACACATCCAATTAGAATCTTGATCCATAAATCAATCGTTTCTCTTTTTTCGCTGATGCTTTTTCTTTTTGAAAATGGATTCAAACGATGAAAATACATTAATACAACAGCTAAAATTGAACCAAACTGAACAACAACAAGAAACAGTTCCACAAATTCTTTGCTTCCTGAAAGATGTAGAAATTCATCGACTAAAATCATATGTCCTGTAGAACTTATCGGCAGCCATTCAGTAATACCTTGTATTATACCTAATAGAACGGCTTTACATATTTCTATAAATAATTCCATAATAATTTCTCCTTTTGACTTCACTATTGTATCATAAATAATAAGATTCTTCACAAATATTTCACAATTCGTTCATACGAAAAACACAACAACGCGGTATATTAATTATGTAGGAAGTAAGGAGTGATATCAAATGGATGATGAAACCATTATTGAAACAGAAATTCATGAAAGTGAAATTCATGAACCAAAGCATGAATTCAAAAGGAATAAAAGACTGAAACTTATTTTACTTGTCCTTTTATGTGGAGTAGTAGGATTTGGAAGCGGGGCAGCCGGAGCTTATCTGATGCTATCGGTTTCTAAAACATCTGCCGGGCATAACGATGTTATCTATCAAAGCGTAGTTTTAACAGATGATACAGGAAATCAAATTGAAAATATGTCATTCCATGATGTAATCAGTAATGTAAAAAACAGTGTTGTGGAAATTACAACATCTATTACAAAAACAAATGCTTTTCTTCAGCAGTATGTCAGCAGCGGAGCAGGAAGTGGTGTGATTTTTAGTTCTGATGGCTTGATTGTAACAAATCATCATGTCATTGAAGGAGCCGATGAGATAAAGGTTCGTTTGGCAACCGGTGAAGAATATGAAGCAAAACTGATTGCCAGTGATGAACAAAGCGATTTGGCTGTGTTAAGAATTGATGCAGATAATCTGCAGCCTGTTATTCTCGGTGACTCATCTACATTAAATGTAGGAGACAGTGTGTTGGCGATTGGAAATCCATTGGGTTCTTTAGGCGGTACAGTAACCGAAGGAATCTTATCAGCTTTAGATCGAGAAATTACCATAGATGGTCAGAGTATGACATTGCTGCAGACAAGTGCTGCCATCAATCCCGGTAACTCTGGTGGAGGTTTATTTAATTCGAAAGGTGAATTGATTGGTATTGTGAATGCCAAATCAAGCGGAAGCAACATTGAAGGTTTAGGCTTTGCAATTCCAATCAACATTGCGAAAAGCGTTGTGAGTGACCTTGTAGAAAATGGTAAGGTCAGTGGCAGAATTACCTTAGGTATACAGTTCTATGAAATTAGCTCTATTCAACAGGCAATTCAAAAAGGAGTGAATACATTAGGATTATTAGTCAGTGATGTTGTGAAAGGCAGCAATGCTGAACGTGCAGGCATCCAGATTAATGATGTAATTGTGGAAGTAGATGGTGAACAGATTACCTCTGCAAGTGATTTAAAGAAAATTTTGGGCAATCATAAAGTTGGAGATGTCATGACGATTACTGTTGTTCGTGATAAAAAGTATGTGGAGTTAAGCACAACATTAGCTTAAGTAATAATGATTCACATTCAGAAAAAAATGTCAAAAGATGATCTTTCTTCAAACAGAAGAAGGGTCATTTTTTTGACATTAAATAAAGGTGGTTGTCTTTTGAAATATTGTTAATCGAAATGGAATAGTTGGATGCATGTCTTTTCAATAACCTTGAACTGGAAATCAGCACTGACACAATTTATGGTGATTTCCTTTTCAATTGGTATATTTCCAACCAAAATCAACTTTTTTTCAAGAGATTTCTGTTCACGTATGCCTGTACACCAAAGCCATTTCGTCTTAGTTTGTTTCCATTTGTCTAATATTATATATTCCTGTTTGTGAAAGGCATCAATGGGTAATATATGAGCGCTTGTTTGATGAAAGATTTTAATGCACATGGCATCACTTTCAAGCTCTTCTATTTTATTTTTCCTTCGTGTAATTGAACAGATATGAAAATATACATATTTGTCTTGAATCGGTAATGCTAAAACATCTCCTTCTTTATAAGGGCATCTGTATATAAATGTTTTTTTTCTTTTTTGTGGTTTGGGATTTGGTTCATTTAACTACTTGATTAGCTGATCAAGTTTTTTTTGTCTTTCGTTTTGAAGTTGAGCTTGATAAAGATGGACATCACTGTGATTTTTGATGATTGAAAAGGCTTTGTTTTTAACTGCTTCATCTAAGAGACCATATTTCCATTCAACAAGCGCTAATGCACTCCAAAAAGCACAAGCTTCTTCATCGTCATCATCAGGTTTGTAGGATAAAATATATTCTTGGATATTATGTAATGATTTTCCTATTCCATACAAATCACTAAAATCAGATTTCACATCCATAGCCATATCATTTCCAAAAATATCAGTACTAATTGTAGACATGTTGTTCCTCCTTCATATCTAATCAGCTAATCGCTAAAGTCAATCTCATAACGTTTGCCATTTGAAAATAGGATTCCATCCGTTAACTGAATACAGAGAATACATGTATTCATGTCATTGAAATCATTATGTCCATTATCAATCCATGAAGCAAAAGCTTTTTTTAGTTTATTGGCTATTTCTGTGTTTTCTTCTGAATTGAAATAGCCCAGATTGATTCCTTTTCCATGTGCTGTAAACCAGTTTTGAGCTATGGCAACCTTAGAATTATTATCGATCTGTTTCATCTTATTTGAAAGTTGATGAGTTATGATATAGAAAGCTTTATTTTCATAATAGGCATCTACATTTCGAACATGAGGCTGATTATTTTCAATGGTTGCCAGAGCTATTATTGAATCTTTTCCAAAGCGCTCATTCATTATTTTTTCTGTTATTTGATTTAATTTCTCCATAAATACCTTTCTTTAATGTAATAGCTGTTATCTGAAGTTTTTTCCTTGATATAGATTGTGTTTTGCCATATATTTATCAATCTCATTTAAGACACAGACTTTTTTGATGGTCCATGCTGGCTCTAATAAATCATCAGCAATCCCATCTCCGGTTAATCTTTCTAAAATGATTTCCTTTGGCAGATAGGTGAGTTGTTCGCAAACGATTTCAACATATTCATCACGGGTAAGAATGTGAAAGGGGTGTTGTTCATATTCTTTTGCCATGGGGGTGTTTTTTATGAGGTGCAACATATGAATCTTTAGAGCATGAATTGGCAGATGAGCAATTTTTTGGACAGTTTCAATCATCATTTCTTTTGTTTCATCAGGCAGTCCATTAATAATATGAACACAGATTTTGACATTCGTTTGAGCGAGTTTCTGAATGGCTTCTAGAAAGCAGGCATAATCATGTCCGCGATTAACACGTTTTGCTGTTTCATCATGAATGGACTGTAGACCTACTTCAACCCAAATGTCTTTTCTTTTGGAAAGTGAATCAAGATAAGCAATGTTTTCATCATTTAAACAGTCAGCACGTGTTGCGATACATAAAGCCAAAACATCATCACGCTGCATGAAGGGTTCAAAACACTGTTTGAGTTGTTCAAGTGTCCCGTAGGTATTGGTATAAGCCTGAAAATAAGCCATACCCTGACCTGAAGGCCATTTTCTTTTCATCATTTCCAGTCCTTTTTCATACTGCATCATGATATCATCGCTTCGTTTCACACAATCTCCGCTGCCAAGAGCACTGCAAAAAGTACAGCCTCCATAAGATATGTGACCATCTCGATTGGGACAGGTAAATCCGGCATCCAAAGGGACTTTGAATACTTTTTGATGGTATGTGTGTTTCAAGTAATAGCTGAATGTATGATAACGTTTATTGTCATCGGAATAAATAAATGGATTGTTCATGCGTTAAGTATATCACAAATTTGCTATTAAGATAAAAAATCATTATAATGGAAGCATGCAGCGAAAAGTAAAAGTCAATGATCTTGAAATTATCTATACATATGTCATTAAAAATGTTAAAAATATTAATCTTCATATTCAAAATGATGGATCTGTAGTTGTAACCTGCAATCAATATGTTCCATTAGAGACGGTGGACCAGGTTGTCAAAGAGAAATATCAATGGATTCTTGATCATATTCAAAAGATTGAACAAAGAGCTAAAACTTTGCAGCGTAATGATGTCATGTATTTTAAAGGAAAACAGTATTTAATCAAGGTTGTCATATCGAAAACATGCGGTGTTAAATTAAGTGAAGATAACTGTATGATCTATTGTCATTCATTTGATGAAGCAAATCAAGTTCTTTTGAAGTTTTATCAAGCTGAATGTAAAAAATGTTTCACATATTTCATGGAAGATATTTATCATAGAATGTCAAAAGACTATGCAATTAATAAACCAACATTAAAAATCCGTCATATGAAAAGTCGTTGGGGAAGTTGTATTCCATCTAAAAATCAGATAACATTAAATAGTCGTCTGATTCATTACAATGAAGAATTTATCGAATATGTTGTACTTCATGAATATGCTCATCTTATTCAGCCCAATCATTCAAAAGCTTTTTATCATGTGATTGAAAAATATATGCCGGATTATAAAAGAATCAGTAAAAACGGACAAAAAATATTCACGATAGAAGATAATTAATGGTACAATAGTAAAAAAAATGGAGCTGCTTACGGTAAGAATAGTAGAACAAGAATGTTTAAATCCAACTGTAACAAAAATGGTCGTTGAACATGAAAAAATATCAATAAAAGCAAAAGCTGGTCAGTTTATTATTCTTCGTGTGGATGCGAACGGAGAGAGAATTCCGCTGACAATTGCGGATACAGATCCCATTCGACATACTGTTACGATCATTTTTCAGATTGTGGGTGCTACTACGAAGAAACTGAATGAACTTCAGGTGAATGATATGATTTATGATTTTGTAGGCCCTTTGGGAAAGCCAAGTGAAATTGAAGGATTAAAGAAAGTATGTGTTATTGGGGGAGGAGTTGGCTGTGCCATTGCTTATCCAACAGCTAAAGCACTAAAGATTCAAGGAAGTGAAGTAGTTACGATTGCCGGCTTTCGAAATAAAGAGCTGGTTATTTTGGAGAATGAATTTCAACAGGTTTCTGATCGATTCTATATGATGAGTGATGATGGCAGTGTTGGTCAGAAAGGACTTGTAACGGATTGTTTAAGGAATTTGCTGGAAAATGAAAGCTTTGATGAAGTAATTGCTATCGGACCTCTTGTAATGATGAAGTTTGTTTGTCAGTTGACAAAGGAATATGGTGTAAAAACAATCGTTTCCATGAATCCAATCATGATTGATGGAACAGGAATGTGTGGTGGATGCCGATTGAAAGTTGGCGGAAAAATGAAGTTTGCCTGTGTAGATGGTCCTGATTTTGATGGACATGAAGTGGATTTTGATGAAGCTATGGCACGTAATACCCAATATCGTGAATTTGAACATCACGCTTATGAAACTTGCTGTAATCTTTTGAAAAAGGAGGAAGACCATGCCTAATATGAATGTTAAACGCTGTGAAATGCCCCTTCAGCCAAAAGAAGTGCGTTCTCATAATATTGAGGAAGTTGCACTTGGCTATACCAAAGAAATGGCAATGGAGGAGGCAGAACGATGTCTGCACTGCAAGCATAAGCCGTGTATGCAGGGATGTCCGGTTTCCATTCATATACCGGATTTCATTGAAGAAGTGAAAAATGGTAACTTTAAAGAAGCTTATCATATTATTAAGAAGACCAGTTCATTGCCGGCAGTATGTGGAAGGGTTTGTCCTCAGGAAAACCAATGTGAGAAATATTGTGTTCGAGCTATAAAAGGAGAAAGTGTTGGCATTGGTCGTTTAGAACGTTTTGTTGCTGACTGGGCAAGAGAAAATCTGCAGGAAGAAAATGTAAAGCCTGTTTTGAATGGGCATAAGGTAGCGATTGTTGGTGCCGGACCTAGTGGTTTGACTTGTGCCGGTGATTTGGCGAAGCTGGGCTATGAGGTAACTGTTTTTGAAGCTTTGCATGTGGCAGGAGGAGTTTTGGTATATGGAATTCCTGAGTTCAGATTGCCAAAGAAGATTGTGGAACATGAAGTAGATTCACTTAGACAGTTAGGTGTTCATATTGAATGTGACAGTGTGATTGGACGCAGTGAAACAATTGATGAATTGTTTGAAGAAGGCTTTGAAGCTGTTTTTGTTGGAAGTGGTGCCGGTCTGCCTAATTTTATGGGTCTTGAAGGTGAAAACCTAAAGGGTGTATTCTCTGCTAATGAATATCTGACTCGTTTTAATTTGATGAAGGCTTATGATGAAAACAGTGATACGCCTATTTATAGAGCGAAAAAATGTGTTGTTGTTGGAGGCGGAAATGTGGCCATGGATGCTGCCAGAAGTGCTCGACGACTGGGGGCAGAAGTTACAATCGTCTATCGAAGAGGTATGGAAGAATTGCCTGCCAGAAGAGAAGAAGTTGAACATGCCATGGAAGAAGGCGTAGAATTCAAGCTGTTAACAAATCCAACAAGACTGTTTGGTCATGATGGCTGGGTGAGCAGTATCGAATGTGTTGAAATGGAATTGGGGGAAGCAGATGCTTCCGGAAGAAGAAGACCAGTTGTAAAAGAAAACAGTGAGTTTGAAATAACATGTGACTGTGTCATCATGGCAATTGGTACTTCACCTAATCCTTTAATTCGTTCTACGACAAAGGGACTTGAAACAAATCCAAAGGGATGTCTGATTGTTGATGAAAAAGGTATGACAACACGAAAAGGTGTATTTGCCGGAGGAGATGCGGTCAGTGGTGCTGCTACAGTCATTCAGGCGATGGGAGCAGGTAAAAAATGTGCCCAGAGCATCCATGAATATATTTCAAATCTTAATCAATAAAAAAAGATCTGTTTGTCATTGACAAACAGGTCTTTTTATTTGAATTAGCGTCCTTCTATAAGTTTATCCCACAGGATAATTCTTTTATTTTTTAGTGAGTTTTGAACATCAATGATTCGCTGATTTTCCGATCCGCGGAATTGTAGACGAATGTTTTTCTTTTCTGCCACAAAGGGACCGTCCACTAAAATATCAATATAGCTTAACAGCTCATCTGTGACTTGTGTGTGTACTTTTCCGCTTTCGATCAGATCTTCGAATAAATATCCAGTATAACACCATACATCTTTATTAGGAAAAGCATCATGAAATTTTCTTAACAGGGGAAGTAAGCCAATCTGATTGTCAGGTTCCATGGGTTCTCCTCCCAATAGACTTAAACCGGAAATCGGATCAAGACTGAGTGCCTGAAGGATGTCATTCATAACATCTTCATTGAATTCTTCTCCATAGTTAAAATCCCATGCCTGTTCATTAAAACAATCTTTACAATGATGAGTGCATCCCGAAACAAAGAGTGAGACGCGTACACCGGTTCCATTTGCAATATCAAATTTTTTAATCGCTGCGTAATTCATGATTATAAGTGCAGGACACGCTCTTTGATTTCCTGTGTTCTTCCCTGATTCCAGAATTGTGTACCGATATAACCACATGTACGTCTGGCAACACTCATTTTATCTTGATCAGTGTTTCCGCAGCAAGGACATTTCCAGATCAGTTTTCCATCTTTGTCTTCTTTGATTTCAATCTCACCGTCATATCCGCAGACCATACAGTAATCACTCTTTGTATTCAGTTCAGCATACATGATATTCTCATAAATGTGTTTCATGACAGCTAAGACAGCATCAAGGTTATCCTGCATGTTTGGTACTTCAACATAACTGATAGCGCCACCTGGAGAGAGTCTTTGAAATTGAGCTTCAAAAGTCAGTTTACTGAATGCATCAATGTCTTCTGTTACATGAATATGATAACTGTTGGTTATATAGTTTTTATCCGTTACACCCGGTATTTTTCCAAATCGTTTCTGCAAGCATTTCGCAAATTTATATGTAGTAGATTCTATTGGAGTTCCATAAACGGAAAAATCAATATGTTCTTTGGCTTTCCATTCAGCACATTTATCATTTAAATGCTGCATGACTTCAAGTGCAAAGTCAGTTGCACTCGGATCAGTATGACTGACTCCTTTCATATAGCGAACACATTCGCATAATCCGGCATAACCTAAAGATATGGTCGAATATCCATTCATTAATAAAGAATCGATTTTTTCACCTTTTTTTAATCGGGCCAAAGCACCATACTGCCAAAGAATTGGCGCAACATCACTAGGAGTACCTTTCAATCTTTCATGACGGCACATAAGAGCTCGATAACAAAGATCCAGTCTTTCATCAAAAATCTGCCAGAATTTCTTTAAGTCACCCTTGGATGAGCAGGCAACATCAACCAGGTTGATTGTCACAACTCCCTGATTAAAACGTCCATAATATTTTGGTTTATTTGTCTGAGGATCGACATAAGGTGTTAAGAAGCTTCGACATCCCATACATGGATAACACTGTCCATCACCGTTTTTATCGACCTTCAGCTGTTTCATAATTTTTTCTGAAATGTAGTCCGGTACCATTCTCTTAGCTGTACATTTGGCAGCCAGTTCTGTCAGATACCAGTATTTTCCATCTTTTGTGATATTGTCTTCTTCTAAAACATAGATCAGTTTTGGAAAAGCAGGTGTGACATAAACACCTTTTTCATTTTTAACTCCCTGAATACGCTGATTCAGCGTTTCTTCAATGATCATCGCTAAATCATCTTTAGTCTGTCCATCTTCAACTTCATTTAGATACATAAATACAGTAACAAAAGGAGCTTGACCATTCGTGGTCATTAAGGTTATGACCTGATACTGAATCGTTTGAACTCCGCGCTTAATTTCATTTCTGACACGGGCTTCAGCTAGCTGACGGATCTGTTCTTCGCTCACTTCAACATGTTCATCCTTCATTTCCTTTGCAACTTCTTTAATGAATTTCTGACGACTGACATTGACAAACGGTGCTAAATGAGAAAGAGAAATACTTTGCCCGCCATATTGAGAACTGGCTACCTGAGCAATAATCTGTGTAGCGATATTGCAGGCTGTTGAAAAGCTCTTTGGCCGTTCAATCATTGTTTCGCTGATTACTGTACCATTTTGCAGCATATCTTCCAAATTAACCAAACAGCAGTTATGCATATGCTGAGCAAAATAATCTGAGTCATGGAAATGGATAATACCTTCCTCATGAGCTTTGACAATTTCCTCAGGAAGTAAGAGTCGTTTGGTAATATCTTTGCTCACTTCACCAGCCATGTAGTCGCGCTGTACACTGTTAACAGTTGGATTTTTATTGGAATTCTCTTGCTTGACTTCTTCATTTGCACATTCAATCAGACTCAAAATCTGTTCATCTGTCGTATTTGCTTTACGAACTAAAGCTCTTTTATAACGATAGGTAATATATTTTCGCGCAACAGTAAAAGCATTCAGCTTCATGATTTCATTTTCCACCAGATTCTGAATTTCTTCTACCCCTAAAGCACGATTCATTTTTTCACATTGATATTTTACATTATTGGTCAGATTATCAATGTCTTCAGCGCTTAAACGCTCTGTTTCAACGACTTCATTATTGGCTTTTTCAATAGCCGCATAAATTTTGGACGCATCGAATTGTACCTCAGTTCCGTTGCGCTTAATAATTTTCATATTCATCAACCTTTCACTTAAAATCGTTCTGCTTGCATTATAACATAACTCAAAGTGAAAAAAAAACGATATGAACATGAAAATAATTTACATTAAAAAAGAGCACAAAGCTCTTAAATTGATTGAGTGGCATTTGACAGCATGAGTTTAATGCGATTTTCCTGATTGATGTGAGAAGCGCTGGGATCATAGTCAATGGCCACAATATTTGATTGAGGATAGTGATCCTTAATTTTACGCATCATGCCTTTTGCGACAATGTGATTGGGCAGACAGCCAAACGGTTGAGTACAAATGATATTGTTGACGCCCAAATGAATCAGATCCATGATTTCACTGGTCAAAAGCCATCCTTCTCCCATTTTGACCCCTTTCGAAATATAGCCATTGGCCATTTCTTTGACCGTATTGAAATCAGACATGTTTGTGAAGACTTTGTTTTTTTCAATAGCTCGAATCATTTTTCTTTGATGATGAATGAGATAGCTTTTAGCTAATTTTGCCAGAGTCATGGTGAAATAATTCATAAAATAGAGTTTATAATCTAAGATCATATTTTCAGCACAATAAAGAACAAAATCCAATAAGCCACTGACAACCGGCTCAGCTCCTTCTTCTAAGAGAAACTTTTCCAGATTGTTATTGCCCAAAGGAGAGTATTTCATATAGATTTCACCAACTATGCCGACCTTTGGCTTTTTTTCATGAATACGTTCAATAGATGAGAAATCTTTCAACATTTTTTGATAATTTCTGGTACAGTGAAGAAATTGTGTGCTGTGGAGCTGCCTGCATATTTCTTTTTGCCATTTTTCAATCATGCTTTTTGTATCACCTAAATGCTTTTCATAGGGGAGACACTGATTTGAAATCCACATGATCATATCCCCATAAAGAACCGTATACACCAATTTAACAAGAATTTTAGGTGAAAGCTGAAATCCCTCATTCTTCTCAAGACCGGCAAAATTTAATGAAATGACCGGGATCTGTTCCATGTTGTTATTAGCAAGGGCTTTTCTTAATAAATGAATATAATTACTGGCACGACAGCCACCACCTGTCTGGGTTATGATCAAAGCAACATGATCAAGATCATATTTTCCGCTTTTTAAGGCATCAATCATTTGTCCAATGACGAGTAAAGCCGGATAGCAGGTATCGTTATGTACATTTTTAACACCTTCATCAACGATTTGAGGATGCGTTGATGTTAATAATTCAACATCATATCCTTCGCTTTTCAGAATGTCTTCAAACATTTTAAAATGGATCGGCAGCATATTGGGAATGAGAATTTTGTGCGTTTTTTTCATTTCCAATGTAAATTCAACACGATTATTCATGATTGCCTCCCTCTTTCATAGCCAAGAGCAGAGATCGAATACGAATTTTTGCTGCTCCCAGATTATCAATTTCATCGATTTTGATCTGTGTATAGTATTTTCCCTTTTCCTTTAGAATAGATTTGATTTCATCACTGGTAATTGAATCAAGCCCACAGCCAAAAGAAACCAGCTGGATGAGTTCACAATGGTCCATCTGACTGACTTTTTCAGCAGCCTGATACAGACGTGCGTGATAGGTCCACTGATTTAATACTTGGCGTTTTTCTTTAAGCGTATCATCACAGAGAGAATCTTCACTTAATACCACACATCCTAAGTTGGATAACAGATTGGAAATGCCATGATTGATTTCTTCATCTATATGATAGGGACGACCGGCTAAGCAGATCATTGGACAGTGATGCTGATTTGCGTAGTCAATGGCCTGAGCGGCATAGTTTTTTATCTTTGATTTGAAGCAATCATATTCATGATAGGCTTTTTCAGCAGCTTCATGGATTTCTTTCATTTTGAAATGAATGCCTTGTTTTTTAAAATATTCAAAGAATTTAATTTCAAAGGCTTTTTGATTGTTTAATGAAAGATAAGGATAATAAAAGGCAGTATTGTGAAAGTCAATGTTGGCGGCAATATTTTCAGGATAGTAAGCTACTACGGGACAGTTGTAGCAGTTGTCACTTAAGCCTTCATCAAAATTATAAGTTAAAGCCGGATAGAAGACAGCCTCAACATTTTTTTCTAATAGGGAGAGAATATGGCCGTGAAAGATTTTAGCTGGATAGCATACGGTATCACTTGGAATGGTATGCTGTCCTGAATTGTATAAGGCTTTACTGCTTTTATTACTGAGTACAACTTCATAACCCAATTCTGTGAAAAAGGTATGCCAGAAAGGCAGATTTTCAAACATGTTTAAAACAAGAGGAAGACCGATTCTTCCTTTTGAAGAAGGTTTGCTTTTGTTTGCATATTCATATAATTGAGTTAGTTTATATTGATATACATTGAAAATATCAGAATTGAATTTTTTCCCGGTAACCGGTTTTTCACATTTGTTTCCAGCAATGCATTTTACACCATCTTCAAATGTATTAATGGTGAGATTACAATGATTGGTACATCCCTGACAATTGGTTGCGACAGAATGATGAGAAAACTGTTTAAGCTGAGCTAGTGTTAAAAGAGTACTTGTTTTATTTTCATTTTCTTTTGCATATAAGGCTGCACCATAAGCTCCCATCAAACCGGCAATGCTAGGACGAATGACTTCACAGTTTAATTCCTGTTCAAAACTTCTCAGAACGGTATCATTTAAAAAGGTACCGCCTTGGACAACGATATTTGTTCCCAATTCACTCACATCATGAATACGAATTACTTTATATAGAGCATTTTTTACAACACTTCGTGCTAATCCGGCAGATATATCTTCAACACTGGCTCCATTTTTCTGAGCTTCTTTCACTGAAGAATTCATGAAAACCGTGCATCGGCTGCCAAGGTCAACCGGATGCTGACTGGCTAAACCCAGTTGAGCAAATTGTTCAATGTCATAGCCCAATGAATTGGCGAAGGTTTCAAGAAAACTGCCGCATCCGCTGGAACAGGCTTCATTTAATATAATATCATCAATTCTTCCATCTTTAATTTTGAAACACTTCATATCCTGACCGCCAATATCAATGATAAAATCGACATTTGGATTAAAGTGACGAGCTGCTGTATAATGAGCCATCGTTTCAACTAAACCGTGATCGATATGAAAACCTTTTTGAATCAAATCTTCACCATATCCGGTGACTGCACTGGAGGCTATGTTTACAGTTGGGTTGATTTGATAGATCATGTTGAGCTGTTCTTTTACAACATCAATGGGATTTCCATGATTGCTGGAATAATTTGAGAATAGAATCTGATCATCTTCGCTTAAAAGAACGATTTTAGTTGTTGTACTTCCAGCATCAATGCCTAAATAAGCTTTATCTGTATAGTTTTTTAGATTTCTTTTTTGAATGTTAGCTTGATAATGACGATTTTTAAATTCCAGGTATTCTTTATCATTTTTAAATAATGGTTCGCTATGAGCATTCACTACGTTTGCTTCACTGCATTTTTTCAGCAGCTGTTTAAGTTTTTCGTAAGAATAGGTCTTTTTTTGAGATCCTGCAAATAAACTGGCTCCTAAAGCAACAGAATAAGGAGATAAATCAGGACAGAGAGCATCTTTATCATCCAGCTTAAGGGTTACTTTAAATCGTTCACGCAGTCCTTTGTTGAAGGTAAGAGGACCACCCAGAAAAAGAACCTTACCTTCAATTCTTCGTCCCTGAGCCAGAGTGGTAATAGTCTGATCAACTACTGCCTGAAAGATGCTGGCTGCAATGTTGGCTTTGTCAGCTCCCTGATTGATTAAAGGCTGAATGTCGGTTTTCGCAAATACACCACAGCGGGAAGCAATAGGATAGAGCTTATCATGTTTTAAACTAAGCTCATCCATTTCTTCTAGTGAAACATTTAATAAAGAAGCCATTTGATCAATAAAGGCTCCTGTGCCACCGGCACAGGTAGAATTCATTCTTTCTTCAAGGGCACCTTTCAGAAAAATTATTTTCGCATCCTCACCTCCCAACTCAATGACGACATCACTTTCAGGATTATAGTGACGTACGGCTTTTGTCGTTGCAAATACTTCCTGAATCAGATCCAAATGAGTCATAGCAGCAATTCCATGGCCGGCGGAACCGCTGATAGATACTTGAATCACATGTCCCTGTAAAATATTTTCCAATTCGCATATTTTTTGATAAGCCATTTCTCTTACAAATGATTTATGGCGTTCATAGCTTTTATATAAAAGGCAGTCATTTTCATCTAATACAACAGCTTTGATCGTTGTACTTCCAACATCTAAACCTAATCTCAATGTCATAATTCTGCTCCTTATTAAAATATGAAATTATTTTAATTCGTTTTTTTAAAAAAGTAAAATTTTTACTGAAAATTTTGAACATATATTGAAAATTGTTGAAAATAAAATGGTGAAATCTGAGGGTTGTAAAAAATAGTCAATGATATACAATGAAACTATAAGGGGCTTGCTTATGAAAGAAAAATTTTTTGAATTGACTGAAGAAAAAAGAATGAAAATTATTCATGCAGGTATGGAAGTATTTGGTATGAATGATTATAAAGATGCTAACTGTGACGATATTGCCTACAAGGCTTCTATTTCAAAGGGATTATTGTTTTACTATTTTGAAAACAAAAAAAGCTTTTACATGTATTTGTTTGATTTTTGTATGGTAGTCATGAATCAGCATATTGAACAATCCTCTATATGGGAGATCACTGATTTTTTTGATTTGATTGACTGTGGTGCCATGATCAAAGCTGAAATCATGCGCGAATACCCTTATATGCTGGATTTTATTATGAAGGCATATTATCCGCAGAAAAGTGAGGTCAGTGATGAAATAGCGATGCGGATAAATCAGATTACACAGGATGTTTTTGGTAATTATTTTAAGAATATTGACTGGAGTAAGTTTAAAAAAGATGTGGATCCGATACAGATATATAAAATGATGCTGTGGATGGCAGATGGTTATCTTTCTGATAAAAAAAGAAGAAAAGAAAAACTGGATGTAAATGAAATGATGCAGGAATTTAGTGGCTGGAAGAGAATTTTTAAACGAATTTGTTACAAGGAGGAAGAAAATGAGTGTGATTGAGATTCAAAACATCACGAAGGATTATGGCGGACATAAGGGTGTTTTTGATGTGAGTTTTGATGTTCAAAAAGGTGAAGTTGTAGGATTTTTAGGTCCTAATGGAAGTGGAAAAACAACAACTATCCGACAGCTGATGGGCTTTATTAAACCGGATAAGGGAAAGGTTACGATCTTTGAAAAAGACTGTTTTGAAAAGGCAAGTGAGGTACAGGGCAGTATTGGATATTTACCAGGTGAAATTGCGTTTATGAATGATATGAATGGATTGGAATTTATTGAATTCATGGCCAAGATGAAAAAGATCAAAAATAAGGAAAAAATGCAGGAGCTGATTCGCTTTCTTGAACTGGATCCAAAAGGAAAAATCAAAAGGATGTCCAAAGGAATGAAACAAAAGATCGGTATTGTCATAGCGTTTATGGGGGATGCTGATATTTTGATATTGGATGAGCCAACCAGTGGGTTAGATCCCCTGATGCAGAATAAGTTTGTAGAATTGATTCAAAAAGAAAAAGAAAGAGGCAAAACGATTTTGATGTCCTCGCATATTTTTGAAGAAGTTGAACACACCTGCGATCGAGTGGTTATGATCAAAGATGGTCAGATCATTGCCGTTGAGAAAATGGATAATATTCGAAAAAATCGTCAAAAGTATTATGAAATTGAATTTGAAAATGAACATGAAGCACGTAAATTTGCCGATTATTATCAAAATGTTAAGGTTGATCATCATCGCGTATCCTTTTTTCTTAAAGGGGAAGTCAATGAACTGCTTCATCGTTTAAGTCAGGTTCAGATTGTTGAAATCAATGCAAGGAGTCAGTCACTGGAGGAACTTTTCCTTCATTATTACGGAGGGGATAATCATGAATGGAACGCTTTTTAAAAAAGAAATGAAATCAAATGTTAAGATTTTTTTGATTTTTGCTGCCATAGTAACCTTATACGGGTCTGTGATTGTTGCCATGTATGATCCAAAACTAGGAGAAAGTTTAAATATGATGGCAACAGCCATGCCGGAACTATTTGCTGCTTTTGGAATGGTGGATCCCGGCTTAACACTTCTGGATTTTATTTTGAATTATCTTTATGGCTTCTTACTGATTGTGATTCCTTTTGTATTCTCAGTTATCTTATGTCATCGCTTAATGGCCAGATATATTGATCAGGGATCAATGGCTTATTTGCTCGCTGTCCCTTATAATCGTAATGTTCTTCTTAGAACTCAGCTCTTTGTTTTGTTAGTCTGGAATTTTCTTCTCATCGCTTATGTCAGTGTGTTGATTTTGGGTGTTTCTTCTTTGATGTTTAAAGAAGGCATTGAGGTTCTTTCTTTTCTGTGGGTGAATCTAGCTTTATTCTTTCTGCATGCCTTTCTTTCATCCATGTGTTTTCTATTTGCCTGCAGTTTTAATGAAACGAAATTTTCTATTGGTTTAGGAGCAGGGCTGGGTGGCTGTTTTGTGTTGATTCAGATGCTCTCAAAAGTAAGTGATACAGTTGATTTTCTGAAATATTTTACACCACTCACACTTTTTGATCCGAAAAAACTGGCTGCTTTTGATTCTAATGCTTTATGTTGGGCAATTTCTCTTTTATTGGGAAGTATTGTGTGGATGATTTTGGCTTCTGTCATTTTTAAGAAAAGGGATTTACCTCTGTAAAGAGTTCAAATTTTTGTTTGACAGATTTTTATGCAAATGGTATAACTAAAATAGTTAGTGGTGACTAACATAGTTGGTCACCACTTTGTTTTGACTATAAAGTTAGATAACGCTAACTAATAGGGAGGAATTCAAAATGATCAATAAGCGAATATTTGCTTTGATGGGAAAAAGTAAAAAATATGTTTGGATGAATGTAGTATTTCAATGGCTTTCTGAAGGTTTGAATATAGGAATGATGGCAGTTTTGTCTATATTTATCGCAAATCTTTTTGAAAAGCGTCTTCATGCCAATGATTTTGGGATTTTAGGAATGAGTATATCTATTGTCTTATTTCTTCGTTATTTATGTATTCAGGCAGCAGGAAGAATGAGCTTTTTATCTTCTAAAGAAGTGAAAGTATCACTTCGTGAGTTGATATATCAAAAGATGCTGGATTTGGGAGCATCTTATAAAGAAAAAACAGAGACTTCTAAGGTGATGGCAGTCGCTGTAGAAGGAGTAGATCAGTTAAAAACATATTTTGGGTCATATTTACCGCAGTTCTTTTATGCGATGTTGGTTCCATTAACACTTTTTGCTGTTGTCAGCCTGATCAGCTTAAAAAGTGCAGCAATTCTGTTTATCTGTGTACCCCTTATTCCAATTTCGATTGCGGCAGTACAGACATGGGCTAAAAAACTGTTGGCAAAATATTGGGGAGAATATAGTTCATTAAAAGATACCTTTCTTGAAAATCTACAAGGATTAACAACACTCAAAATTTATCAGGCTGATGAATATAAGAATAAGAAAATGAATGAGGAAGCTGAAAAATTTCGTCAAATAACAATGAAAGTACTCTATATGCAGCTCAATTCAATTACGATTATGGATTTAGTTGCTTATGGTGGAACGGCTTTGGGTATTATAATGGCTGTTTGTCAGTTTCAAGATGGTATGATTTCTTTAAAAGGGTGTTTGTTTATCATTTTGATTTCGGCTGATTTTTTTATTCCTATGCGACTTCTGGGATCCTATTTTCATATTGCGATGAATGGGGTGGCTGCAAGTGAGACGATTTTTTATCTTTTAGATTTGGAAGTTGAGGATTCTGTTAGTGAAGAAGTAAAAGATGATTATACGATTGAGTGTGAGAATCTTTCATTTTCATATGAAAATGATCAAGATGTGATTCAACATGTCAATATGAAAATTCCAATGGGCAGTTTTGTTTCAATTGTCGGGAAAAGCGGCTGTGGAAAATCAACTCTTTCTTCAATTTTGATGGGGAAATACAAAAATGTACAAGGATTGGTCAAAATAGGAGATACTCAACTTAACAATCTTTCAGAAAAAAGTTTAATGGAAACGATCACGTATGTCAGCTTTCAAAGCTATGTGTTTAAAGGGACTGTTCGTGAAAATCTTTTGATGGGAAATCCTTCAGCCAGTGATCAAGATTTATGGCATGCAATTGAACAAGTAAACCTAAAGGATTTTCTTAAAAGTGAAAATGGATTAGAGACTTTTCTAATGGAGAGAGGAAGTAATTTGAGCGGTGGTCAAAGACAGCGTCTTTGTTTAGCCAGAGCGCTTCTGCATGAAAGTAAGATTTATATTTTTGACGAAGCAACATCAAATATTGATGTGGAAAGTGAAAATGATATTATGCAAATCATTCATCAATTAGCTAAGATAAAAACGGTTGTTCTGATTTCACACCGTCTGGCTAATGTCATCGATTCAGATGTGATTTATGTGATGGATGAGGGAAGAATTGTGGAAAGCGGAAATCATCAACAGCTGCTTGATTTAAAAGGATCTTATTATGAATTGTGGCAATCTCAGCAGTCGTTAGAAAATTATGGAAAGGAGTAAAATATGCTATGAAAAGAAACGGTTTTGTTATTATGAAGCGTTTGCTTGTATTGATTCGACCTTTGATGAAAACAATGATGTCAGCAGTATTTTTTGGAGTAGTCGGTCATTTGTGTGCATCTTTTATTACTGTTTTTGGAGGTTTTGGAATATTAAAGGTTATTAGCCCAGCGGGAAATGAATCATTCAAGGTTTTGTTTATCAGTATTTGTGTTTTTGCTCTGTTGAGAGGTGTTTTACGATATAAAGAACAGTCATGTAATCATGATCTGGCTTTTAAAGTGTTAGCTTTACTTCGTGATCAGGTATTTCAATCCTTAAGAAAACTATGTCCGGCGAAGCTTGAAGAAAAGGACAAGGGTGATTTAGTCACCATCCTGACTGCTGATATAGAATTATTGGAAGTATTTTATGCTCATACCATATCGCCTATTTTAATCGCTATTATCTATTCACTCGTAATGTGTTTTTTCATTGGGAGTTATCATGTTGTATTGGGATTGATTGCATTCATGGCATATTTTTTTATTGGCGGGATTCTTCCTGTTGTGATATCAAAAATGAGTGGAGATGATGGACTGAAGTTTCAAACTAAAACAGGTGAATTAAGTTCTTTTGTTTTAGAAAGCTTACGAGGAATGGATGAGATCATACAATATCATCAAAATGAAAAAAGAATGGAAAAAATGAAGGAAAAGACAATAGCCTTGATTTCGGATGAAGAAAGATTAAACAAGATGGCAGCAAAAAATCAGGCTTTGACACAGTCATTGATTTTATTGTTCGATTTAGTCATGCTGATGACTTCAGCGATTTTTTATCAAAAATCATGGATTACATTTGATGGTGTCTTGATTTCAACATTAGCACTTATGAGTTCTTTTGGTCCATGTGTTGCGTTGGCGAATCTTGGCAGTACCCTTCAGCATACATTTGCAGCAGGGAATCGTGTATTGGATATTCTTGATGAAATTCCCGTTGTAAACGAAATAAGCAATCAGAAAGAAATTGAATTTAAGGGAGCCTTGGCTAAGCATGTTAGTTTTTCTTATGGTCAAGAAAAGATATTGGATGACGTTTCAATTGAGATACCCAAGGGTTCATTGATTGGTATTGAAGGGAAAAGCGGAAGCGGTAAATCTACTTTCTTGAAGCTATTGATGCGATTTTGGGAAGTACAAAGCGGTAATATTCAAATCAGTAAATCCAATATCGATAAGATCAATACCTCAAATCTTCGCAATATGGAAAGTTATGTTACTCAGGAAACACATTTATTTCATGATAGTATAAAAAACAATATTAAAATAGCTAAGCTGGATGCCAGTGATGAAGAAATTGAATCAGCGTGTAAAAAAGCTTCCATTCATGACTTTATTAAAAGTCTGCCGCTTGGGTATGAAACGCCGGTAGCAGAATTGGGAGAGAGCTTATCGGGAGGAGAACGTCAAAGAATAGGACTGGCTCGGGCCTTTTTACATGATGCACCTTTTATGCTTCTTGATGAGCCGACAAGTAATCTAGACAGTTTGAATGAAGCCATTATTTTAAAATCAGTTCAAGAAGAAAAACAAGATAAAACCGTTGTACTGGTTTCCCATCGTTTTTCTACTTTAAAAAGAGCAGATAAGATTTACTCTGTTGAATGTGGAAGAATGAGTTAAAAAGATTAATATCTTAAACAGATACAAGGAGAAGCTATGAGAATTAAAAAAATAATCTATATGATAGTGGGTTTTGTGGGAGTAGGTTTAGGTTCACTGGGAGTTGTATTACCGTTTTTACCATCCGTTCCATTTTACCTGATGGCTGCTTTTTGTTTCGCAAAAAGCTCTAAGAAAATCCATGACAAATTTTGTGCGACAAATCTCTATAAAAAGAACCTTGAAAGCTATGTAAAGGGACAAGGTATGACAAGAATGACAAAAATTCGAATCATGGTCAGCGTAACTGTTTTGATGTTAATTGGATTTATCATGATGAGAGAAGTACCAATTGGCAGTATGGTTCTTTTAGGAATATGGATTTTTCACATTTTGTATTTTAGTTTTGGAGTTAAAACACAAAAAAATAAGGAATGAACAGCTTATTTGACTTTGATTATGAAATCCCGTATACTGAAATTAACAGGAGGTGGTGGATTGAAGGTTAAAGTCAATCAGAAATTAAAAGAGAAAATCAATGAATCTGTTCAAGCTGTTTTACCAATTACAAGCATTGTCCTGCTTTTAAGTGTGACGTTGATTCCTTTGGAATTATCAACGGTTGCACTATTTATAAGCGGGGCTTTTTTGTTAATCATGGGCATGGGATTTTTTCAGTTTGGTGTTGAGATGTCAATGATACCTTTAGGGGAAGGAATCGGCTCACAATTATTTAAATCCAAAAAGCTCATTGTGGTTGTTGCTTTGTGTTTTGCTATGGGATTTATCATAACAGTAGCTGAACCGGATTTACAGGTGCTTGCGAATCAGGTAGCTTCAATTCCAAATGAAGTGTTAATTTATTCAGTGGCTTTTGGTGTAGGGATTTTTCTTGCATTAGCAGTTTTGAGGATTCTTTTTCACTTGTCATTATCGAAGCTTTTAATTATGTTTTATATCTTTTTGCTGCTTCTTTCTTGGGTTGCACCAAATGAATTTGTATCTGTTGCTTTTGATGCCGGTGGGGTGACAACAGGGCCAATTACTGTTCCCTTTATTATGGCATTGGGAATAGGGTTAAATGCTTCCTATCATTCTCAATCACAAGATAGTTTTGGACTTGTGGCATTTGGAAGTATTGGGCCGATCATGATTGTATTATTATTGGGGATTTTTTATCATCCAAGTGAAGCAATCTATGAGATGAGTATTCTGCCAGAGGTGACAACGTTGAATGATGTTATTCAAGTGTTTCTTATTGAACTTCCTCATTATATGAAAGA
>CAMEIZ010000003.1 GCA_945919165.1 uncultured Traorella sp. | reverse complement strand
TCGTATGAATGTTGTAGATGCTTCAAATCCGATTGAAAAAGTAATTGAAGACTCTTTAACAATCATTTTGGAGAAATTGCAAAAATGAGAGAAAAATTAAGAACTAACCAGCCAATTGCTTATCAGATACTAAAAAATTCTTTGATGTCTGACAGTTATGCTCACGCTTACCTGTTTTATGGTGATAAAGGATGCGGAAAAATGGATACGGCAATTTTTCTGGCACAAAGTTTAATGTGTGAACATGAAGGTTTTGCTTGTGAAGAATGTGATATTTGTCATAGAGTAAAAAATAACAACTATACGGATCTATTGATTATCGACGGAAGTATAAAAACGATAAAAAAAGAAGATATTCTGAATATTCAGGAAGAATTTTCAAAAACTGCTTTTGAAGCAGCACAAAAAAAAGTATATATTTTAAATCTTATTGAAAATGCAACAGTTGATGCATTAAATTCCCTTCTTAAGTTTTTGGAAGAACCACAAAGTGATGTGATCGCTATTTTGATCACAGAATCAATTGATCAGATATTGCCAACAATTATTTCAAGATGTCAGAGGATTCCGTTTAAAAAAGTAAGTTTTGAGGAATGCTTTAATTCAGCTAAAAATCTTGGAATAGATGAAATGGATGCATATTTATGTGCAAGCCTGGTGAATGATCCAGATGAAATTCTCCATTTAAGTGAGGATGAGAATTATCAAAGTGCAAGATATTTGGCAATTGAATTTTTATCTCATTTTTACGATGATCCTTATCAAAGTATATTGGATATGGAAGTCTTCGGTTTTGATAAAAAAGGAAATGATCGTATTCAATTTATCTTTTTTACTGATATTCTAATGCGTTTTTATAGAGATGTAATTCAGGGTAATAGTCCTTGCTTAAATCAGACATGGCAAAAGAATCTAAAGAATTATTCCATTGAAAAAAGTATTCAATATTTGAGTATCTGTATGAAATACAAAGATATGTGCACAAAATCGGTTAATATTAAAATGTTGACAGATTCTATGTTGATTCAAATAAAGGAGGTGTCGTGATGGAAAAGAAATATACCCAAATAGCTTTTGTTAGTTTTTCCGAATCAAGCAAATTGTATTCTTTTGGAACAAATGATGAAACACTAAAAGTCAATGATCAAGTAGTAGTTGAAACAGTTCGAGGACTTGAAGTTGGAACGATTATGAAGGAAAATCAGGTGTTTGAAGATATTCCAAGTGATATTGAAATTAAGCCGGTTATTCGAAAAGCAACACAGAAAGATTTACAAGATGTAGAAGATAACAAGATTGCTGCTCAGGCGGCATTGAAGGTATGTGAAGAAGCTGTGTCAGCACATGGATTAGATATGCATTTGATTGAAGCAGAATATACCTTGGATCGTAGCAAGATTATTTTTGTTTATGTAGCTGATGATCGAGTTGATTTTAGAGAGCTTTTAAAGGATTTGGCAACAAAATTTAAATGTCGAATTGAACTAAGACAAATTGGCCCTAGAAATAAAGCGAAAATTGTTGGAGGTTTGGGTACTTGTGGTATGGAAACCTGTTGCTCAAGATTTTTAAATGATTTTGACGTTGTTTCCATTAATATGGCAAAAAATCAGCTTCTTGCTTTAAATGTTCAAAAGTTATCTGGACAATGCGGCAAACTGATGTGCTGCTTAAAATATGAAGATGCTCAGTATAAAGAAATGCGTGAAGGATTGCCAAAATTGAATTCACAGATTGAATATAAAGGAAATCGATATCGAGTGACCAGTATGAATGTTCTTCTGAAACAGGCAAAAATTGAAAATAAAGAGGATGTGCAGTTTCTGGATTTTTCTGAATTGTGGCCGGAAATTGACTGGACAAAACGATGAAAAGGCAGAAAAGTTTTGAAAATGAGCAACCAACTTTATATCTTGTTGCAACTCCGATTGGAAATCTAAGTGAAATGACCCCGCGTGCTATTGAAATATTAAAAAGTGTTGATGTGATTGCTGCTGAGGATACGAGAAATACAATGAAGCTGTTATCCCATTTTGGGATTTCAACGAAATGTATAGCTCATCACATGCATAATGAATATGAAAGTGCAAAAGGGTTAATGGCATTATTGGAAGAGGGAAAAAACATTGCTGTTGTGAGTGATGCCGGTTATCCGCTTGTGAGTGATCCGGGACAAAGTGTTGTCACGATGGTGATTGATGCGGGATATAATGTTGTTCCGGTTTCGGGAGCAAATGCTGCATTAAATGCCCTTGTGGCAAGTGGATTGACAGCTCAGCCATTTATGTTTGTTGGGTTTTTAAAAGCAAATGAAAATGAACGTAAAAAAGCCTGCTTGGAATTATCAAAAATCAAACAGACCATGATATTTTATGAAGCACCACATCGTATTAAAAAGACGTTGGAAACATTTTTAGACGTTTTTGGAAATCGTAAGATTTGCCTGGCTAGAGAAATCACGAAAAAGCATGAAGAATTTATCAGAGGCTATATTTCGGAAGTGATTGAAGTGTGTGATGATCTAAAAGGAGAAATGGTTCTTGTTTTAGAAGGGTGCTTAGATGATGAAATAAGTGATGAAATTCCATTCAGTGTGATTCATGATGCGATTCATTCGTACATTGAACAAGGATATTCCACAAAAGAAGCAATAAAAAAGGTTGCAAAAGATCATGGATTATCCAAAAATGAAATTTATAAACAATATCACAGTTGCTAGAGGAAACTCTAGCTTTTTAAAAAAATCCGAGTAAGAAGGATGACTTACTCGGATTAAATCTATTCTTCTTGCTTACAGCAAGTATTCCTCGGATCATAGTTTCTGTTATGCAACAGAGACTATTCAGATGTCAATCGAACTAGCGGTAGAATACGATTCCCCAAGCTGAAGTAGAATTTCCAGCATTGAGTTTTTCTACATCATAAGTAGAAATCGGCTTCTTTGCATTTGTGTATTTCTTATCTGATTTCACAAAATTTAAAGACTGAAATAACTGTTTCATTGAAAGTTCCTCCTTCATTAGTGTAGTCCTTACACCACTATAATATACACAAAAAAGACTTAAATCAAGGGCTTTTTTAAACATTTTATAAAAATTTTTAATTTGTTTTTTTAGGAAAATCACATGTTTGTGAATGACAAACAAAAGTAATAAAAAAAGATATTTTCACATTGTTTCATGAAATTTTCATAAGTTATTGATTGACAAATCTGATATTTTTTCATATCATAATATATGAACGGATGTTCATATGAAAGGATGATAATATGGAAATTGAAACATGTGAAGTGACTGTGATTCATGAAGATATAGTGGAAAAAGTGAAAAAAGAAATGCCGAATGAAGAAAAACTTCAAGAAACAGCTGAATTATTTAAAGTATTCGGTGATCCAACCAGAATCAGAATCATTTGTGCATTGATGAAAGAAGAAATGTGTGTTTGTGATCTTTCTGCATTGTTAGATGTAAGTCAATCAGCAGTTAGTCATCAGTTAAAAACATTGAAACAGACACGCTTAGTAAAATACAGAAGAGAAGGAAAAGTGATTTATTATTCATTAGATGATAATCATATTGCGAAGATTTTTGAAGCTGGTTATGAGCATGTTTGCGAATAAGGAGAAAAATATGGAAAAGAATTATCGATTAGAAGGTTTAGATTGTCCTAATTGTGCAATGAAAATTGAAAAAGCCTTAAATGAGAAAGAAGAAATTAACAAAGCATCAGTAAATGCAGTAACTCAGAAGTGCATGATTGAATATAAAGAATATAATGAAGAAATTGAAAAAAATGTGATACACATGATTGAAGACTTAGAGGACGTGAAAGTAATTCGATCTAATAAGAAATCTCATCATGATGAGAGTGAATTACATCATCATCACCATCATGACCAACATAGTCATCACCATCACGAACATGAAGAAGAAAGTTGTCATGATCATGAAAATGAGTGTTGCTGTAATCATGAGCATCATGAACATAAGGAAAGAATCAAACCAGAGACAAATGACTTAATAAAAATCAAATGGACAATAGAAGGTTTGGATTGTGCAAATTGTGCATTGAAAGTTGAAGATGCTGTTAATGAAACAGAAGGAGTAGAATATGCTTCATTAAATTTCACAACAAAATCACTCATCTTCTATTTAAAAAAAGAAACAGATAGTGAAATGGTGAAAGAAAATGTTAAGAAAGCAATTCAAAATGTGGAAGAAGTAGAAATCATTACAGGTGAAAAGCATCAGGAAACAGATAAAAATAAGCGTCAATACTGGATTATTCTTGGCGGAATCTTAGTGATGATTTTAGGACTTGTTTTTAAGAATAATCTGATGCTAGTAGTTTCATATTTAATGATTGGTTATAATGTCATTTTAAAAGCATTAAAGAATATAAGAAGAAAAGAAATTTTTGATGAGAATTTTTTAATGATGATTGCTACTGTTGGTGCTATTGTTGTTGGAGAATATTTAGAGGCAATAGCAGTCATGCTTTTTTATCAGATAGGAGAATATTTCCAGGATCTCTCTGTTGAGAAATCAAGAAGAAATATTACAGAGTTAATGAATATAAAAGCAGAAACAGCTCATCTTTTAAAAGAAGACAGAATCATAGATGTTGATCCGGAAGAAATTGAAATCAATGATATTATTTTGATTCAGCCAGGAGAAAGAGTACCGCTAGATGGTGAAGTAATCGATGGAAGTTCAACTTTAGATACAAGTGCTTTGAGCGGTGAATCAATGCCATCAGAAATTCAAAAAAAGGATGTGATATTAGCCGGATGCATCAATTTAACAGGTGTTTTGAAAGTAAAAGTTACTAAAACATCTGATGAATCAACTGTCAGTCGAATTTTAGATATGGTAGAAAATGCATCTGCGAAAAAAGCCGTAACAGAATTAAAAATGACTCGTTTCGCAAGAGTATACACACCAATTGTTGTTATATCTGCAATCATTCTTGCAGTAGTACCAAATTTCATTATTAGTGGTGTTAGTTGGCAGGAATGGTTATTAAGAGCATGTACCTTTTTGGTTATTTCCTGTCCATGTGCATTAGTGTTATCTATACCTTTGGGTTATTTTGCTGGTATTGGCAGTGCAAGTAAAAAAGGTATATTAGTAAAGGGCGGAAATTATTTGGAATTACTTCATGAGGTTGATACCATTGTATTTGATAAGACTGGAACGCTTACCAAAGGAACATTCAAAGTAACTCAAATAGATTCAGAAAATCAAGAACAGTGCTTAAAACTAGCAGCTCTAGCAGAAAGCTATTCAACCCATCCAATTGCATTATCCATTTTAAATGAATATGGAAAAGAAATTGATAAAACGGAAATTGAAGATATAGAAGAAATTGCCGGAAAAGGAATCAAAGCAGTTTATCAAGGAAAGATCCTTCTTGCAGGAAATAAAAAATTGATGAATGAGTTTGGTATTCAAGCAAAAGATAAAACTACAGCAGGTACTTTAGTCTATGTTGCTTATGATCATCAATTTAAAGGAATTATTGAAATCAGCGATACTCTTAAAGAAAATACAATTTCATCATTAAAAGCATTAAAAGAAAAAGGAATTAAAAAGTTGATCATGCTAAGCGGTGATCGTAAAGAAACTGCTATGATGATTGCTGAAAAATGCGGTTTAGATGAAGTCCACTATGAATTATTACCAAATCAGAAGGTAACTGAGTTAGAAAAAATAATGAGTGATTCTCATAAAGTTGCTTATGTAGGAGATGGTATAAATGATGCTCCTGTACTGGCAAGATGTGATGTTGGTATCGCAATGGGTGGATTAGGAAGTGAAGCAGCTGTAGAAGCAAGTGATATTGTTTTAATGAAAGATGATTTGAGTGCATTGCCGAAGGGAATTGATCTAGCACATTTCACACAGAAAATAATGAATGAGAATATTATTTTCATCCTGCTTGTGAAGTTCATCATTCTCATTTTAACAATCTTTGGTTATGCAAACATGTGGATGGGTGTTTTTGCAGATGTTGGTGTCAGTATACTGGCTGTTTTAAATTCGATGAGAATATTGAAATATTAAGAATTATTCTTATTATGATTCAATATTAAAAGATTATTTTGTTTATTAGGGAAATAAAAGATTGACAAATTTTCAGAAAAAGATTATACTGAAACCAGATTTGGGCGGAAGCCGGAAAGGAAATAATCATGGAATTAAAAGGATCTAAAACAGAAAAAAATTTAATGGCTGCTTTTGCAGGAGAATCTCAGGCTAGAAATAAATACACTTATTATGCTGAAAAAGCAAAAGAACAGGGATTGAATCAAATTGCTGAATTATTCTTGGAAACAGCAAGAAATGAACAAGAACATGCAAAATTATGGTTCAAAGCTTTACATGACAATGCAATTCCTGAAACTGCAGAAAACTTAAAAGATGCTGCAGCAGGTGAAAACTATGAATGGACGGATATGTATGCACAGTTTGCTAAAGAAGCAAAAGAAGAAGGATTTAACAAATTGGCTTTCCAGTTTGATGCTGTAGCAAAAATTGAAAAGGCTCACGAAGAAAGATACTTAGCTTTATTATCAAATGTTGAAAATGCGAAAGTATTTAAGAAAGATGAAAAAGTAGTATGGCAGTGTGGAATCTGCGGTTACCGTGTTGAAAACGAAGCTGCTCCAGGTGTTTGTCCGGTATGTGGATATCCTCAGGCAGTCTTCGCAAAAGCAAGCAATAACTACTAAGATTCAAGGCAGAGAAATCTGCCTTTTTTTAGTATGACGGGCATGTCATGCATCTAGGGTGAAAGTCCCAATAGGCACCTGTTGCCGGTGAACTAGAAAGCGACTCCCAAGTTTTAAATGATGACATTTAGGAGAGAAGAAGGGATAGCGAAATTGTGGCTCTACGAACAGAAATAAGATATAAAGGCGATTTAGGCGGACAAGTTGGCCATAGACAACAAAATCCAAATAGGCAATCGTAACCCTAAACCGTAAATCTTAAGAGTAAACAAGGAAAGATGTATAACTTATCCCGTGAGGTCTTATGAAGAAGAGATTCTAGTAACAACGAATCATAAGAAGTCAGCAGCATCCATAGTAGTTAAGCAATTAATGAAGGGACAAACAATTAAATCGTGCAAAACAAATGAATGAAAATTTTCTAAGTATGTTTGACAAGGTACAGAACTAGCGTATCTAGAACCAAGGCCTATAACTTAAAATCTAGCTTAGAAAAGAAGTGAAAGGAGTAAAGCACAAGGTATGTCAAAACTACTTGAAGATATCTTATCTAATGACAATATGAATAAAGCCTTTAAAAGTGTAAAAGCCAATAAAGGAACATATGGTGTTGATGAAGTAACACTTGATGAATTAAGTGATTACATCAAAGAAAATTGGATAGAAATCAAATCAAAAATACAGGAAAGAAAATATTATCCTTTACCTGTAAGAAGAGTACAAATACCAAAATCTAACGGGACAAAACGTAACCTAGGTATACCTACGGTTATGGATAGAGTAATCCAACAGGCAATGGTACAAGTACTATCACCAATATGTGAGGAATACTTCTCAAACTATTCCTATGGCTTTAGACCAAATAGAAGCTGTGAAATGGCAATCACCAAAGTTCTTGAATATATGAATGATGGATTTACATATATCGTGGATATTGACTTAGAAAAATTATTTGATAATGTACCACACGATAAATTAATGTCCTACGTTCATGAAATCATTAACGATGGTGACACAGAATCGCTAATCTTCAAATATCTAAAAGCCGGAGTCATGGTAAATGGCAAATACGAAAAGTCTACTCTTGGAACTCCGCAAGGAGGTAATCTTTCGCCTTTACTATCAAATATTTATCTAAATATTCTAGATAAAGAACTAGAAGCGAGGAATCTACATTTTACAAGATATGCAGATGATTGCGTTATCCTGGTAAAATCAGAAGCAAGTGCAAAAAGAGTAATGGAGTCTATTACCAAATGGATTGAAAAGAAACTAGGACTTAAAGTAAATGCCACAAAGACAAAAATAGCTAGACCAGATAATCTTAAATATTTAGGTTTTGGTTTCTATCAAGACAGGAATACAGGACAGTACGGATGTATACCTCACGAAGACTCGGTGGCCAAGTTTAAAAGAAATCTCAAAAAGATAACTTCAAGAAGTCTATCAATTGATTTTAGAACAAGAATCAAGAAACTGAATGAAGTTATAAGAGGTTGGGTAAATTACTTCGCGATTTCAAACATGAAAACAGTGCTATCTAGAATTGATTCACATATTAGAACTAGACTCAGAATAGTTCTATGGAAACAATGGAAGGTACCATCTAAACGCCAATGGGCTTTACAAAAGTTGGGAGTCAACATAGTTTTAGCAAGACAAACTTCATATTGTGGAGATAGATATTATTGGGTAGTTACTAAAACTGTAGTAGTAAGAGCAATCTCAAAAGAAAAACTAGTCCTTGCAGGTCTAGTTTCGCCTTTGGATTACTATCTAAAACAACATACTTTAAAATATATTTAGAAAGGTTTAATTGAACCGCCCATTGCCGATCGGCATGATGTGGTGGTGTGAGAGGGCTATTAAATTAGCCCTACTCGATTGCCTGATTAAGAGAAATGACATTTCAGTAAGAATATTTGTACATTCTTCACAATGTGATATTATGGTAATAGATAAAAAAGGAGAACAATATGAAAAAGAAACCTTGGATAATTGTTACGAATAAATGGACTTATTTGTTACTTCTGTCAATTCCGATTGGATTAGGAAAAATATTGATTTATGATATTCCAGAAAAAAATGTTGGCGAAATTTTCATATCTCTGATGATTGTGATTATCGGAATCTATTTCTTTGTACGCTTTAATAGTTATTCTGCATGGATGAATCCAGATCATCCAAAACCAAAAAATGATCATAATTAAAACTGCATAAGCAGTTTCTTTTTATAAAAGATAATAAGCTTTATAATTCGAATAAATCACAATTTGTGGCATTATTTTTTTTCTGTTAGTAAATCATTGATTTTTATAAGAATTTATGGTATTTTAACTAAAATAAAAAGAAAAGAGGTACAAACTATGGCAAAGGTGATTGATGAATTATCACATACATTCGGTGAATATCTATTGTTGCCAAATCTGACAACAAAAGACTGTGTTGTCGCTAATGTAAGCTTAAAGACACCGCTTGTAAAGTTTAAAAAAGGTGAAGAACCAGCATTGAGCTTGAATATTCCAATGGTCAGTGCAATTATGCAATCTGTTTCAGATGACAAAATGGCTGTCGCTTTAGCCAAAAAAGGTGGCTGTGCATTCATTTATGGATCACAGACCATTGAAGAACAAGCTGAAATGGTGCGTAAAGTAAAGAATTATAAAGCCGGTTTTGTAGTAAGTGATTCCAATATCACTCCGGAAACAACACTGGCAGAAGTGCTTGCTCTTTTAGAAAAGACAGGACACTCAACTATGGCAGTTACGGAAGATGGTACAGCTAATGGTAAATTACTTGGTATTGTAACAAGTCGTGATTATCGTACATCAAGAGATTCAATGGATAAAAAAGTCAAAGAATTTATGACAAAATATGAAGATCTAGTTTTAGGACATGATGGCATGACATTAAAAGAAGCCAATGATTTGATATGGGAAAAGAAACTCAATTCTTTACCAATCGTTGATGAAAATCAACATTTGAAACATATGGTTTTCAGAAAAGATTATTCAAGTGATAAAGAAAATGCTGATGCACTTCTAGACAATGAAAAACGCTATATTGTAGGAGCTGGTATCAACTCAAGAGATTATGCTGAAAGAATTCCGGCTTTAGTAGAAGCTGGTGTAGATGTTGTCTGCATTGATTCCAGTGAAGGATTTTCTGAATGGCAATATGATACAATAAAGTGGGTACGTCAGACATATGGAGATAGCTTAAAAATAGGTGCCGGTAATGTTGTTGATGGTGATGGTTTTAGATATTTGGCAGAAGCAGGAGCAGATTTTATCAAGATCGGTATTGGTGGCGGAAGTATCTGCATTACACGTGAAGCAAAAGGTATCGGACGCGGCCAGGCGAGTGCAGTAATGGATGTTGCGAAAGCCAGAGACGAATATTTTGAAGAAACAGGAATCTATATTCCAATATGTTCGGATGGCGGTATCGTTCATGATTATCACATAACACTAGCATTAGCAATGGGTGCTGACTTCGTTATGTTGGGAAGATATTTCGCAAGATTTGATGAATCACCTACAGCGAAAGTAAAGACAAGCAAAGGTTATATGAAAGAGTACTGGGGTGAAGGAAGCAATCGTGCAAGAAACTGGGCACGTTATGATTTGGGCGGAAAGAAAGAATTAACTTTTGAAGAAGGTGTTGATTCTTATGTTCCTTATGCCGGTAAGTTAGATGATGGTGTATCCATTACTCTGCATAAGATCAAATCAACTATGTGCAACTGTGGTTCAACAAATATCAAACATTTCTATCAAACAGCTCGTTTAACACTGGTTTCTAATGTTTCTATTCAGGAAGGCAGTGCACACGATGTTGTTTTAAAAGATGATTTTAAATAATGACTAGAAAGATGTGTTCATTCGAATACATCTTTTCTTATGTGTGCCGGGCATGGCGCTAATTCAGTTGGAGATAAACCAACTACAGGTAGTTACCGCCAAGTATAGTGAACCACAAGTCGAAAACAGTAATGTTGGGATGGAGGAAGTGGAGTAGCGATTCTTTCGAGCGTACGAACAGAAACTTGATATAAGGCTAAATGGTGGATAAGAGCGCATAACAGCTTGAAGTCCAAAAGGTAAACGTAAAACCAAGACAGTAAATCAAGACGTTGTGAAAGAAGTAGGATTCGTGAATCACCCCGGGAGATCCCTTAGACGATGAAATCCAATAAACTTTAAAAACAGTAATGGTACCAACGGTCGAAAAAGGTTAACTAAGGGAAGTCAGCTGAGGTCGTAGTAGATACTCACCATATCGAAGGACCTAATGTTTATATGGTGTTACTTCACCATGCGCAATGTTTGGATAATCCGAAATCGAGGATAATTCCAGGATTGGGAATCGTAATCCCATGGGAATGAAAGTAGAGGAGATGTTTCCAAATATATCTACAAAAGGAAAGGAGAAACAACGACATGAAATTAATAGAAGTAATTCTAAGTGATGAAAATCTAAAAGAGGCTATCAAAAGAGTCAAGAGTAATTCAGGTGTGCCTGGAGTCGATAAGATGACAGTAGATGAAATTGACAAATACTTTGAAGAAAATAAGGAATCAATCAAGAGTTCTATAATGGAAAAGAAGTATAAGCCTCAACCTGTGAGAAGAGTATATATTCCTAAACCAAATGGAAAGAAAAGACCACTAGGGATACCGACAGTCGTGGATAGAGTTATCCAACAAGCACTAGCACAAGTATTAACGAGAATTTATGATAGTAAATTTAGTGATAACAGTTTCGGCTTTAGACCGAACAGGAGTGCACATGATGCGATGATGAGAACTCTTGACTATTTGAATGAAGGATATGAATGGGTCATTGATTTAGATATAGAAGCGTACTTTGATACAGTCAATCACGATAAATTAATTTCAATTCTTAGAGAGAATGTGAACGACTCAACAACGTTGCACTTGATTCGTAAATTTCTACAGGCAGGAATCATGGAAGATGGACTAATCAAGCCATCGACAGTCGGTATGCCTCAAGGGGGCCCGTTAAGTCCAATTCTATCAAATATCTACTTGGATAAGTTTGATAAGGAATTGGAAGAAAGAGGATTATGCTTTGTAAGATATGCGGATGATAGTAATATCTTCGTCAAAAGCGAAATGAGTGCAAATCGAGTCATGAAGTCAGTCACATCATGGCTAGAAAGAAAATTATTCCTGAAAGTCAGTGCTACTAAGACAAAAGTAGTGAGACCGACGAACAGTAATTTTCTAGGATTTACATATTTGAAGACAGGGCCCAAGTGGGAATGCAAACCCTCTAGTAAAAGTAAGATGAGTTTGTATAATAAATGCCGCAAGGAACTCGTTCGTAGGATATACGTGGCTCGTCCTAACTCAATCACATTCACTAGAATAAACCAAATCGTAAAAGGTTGGATAAATTACTTTAGGATAGGAAGAATGAAAGTGTTTATGGATGAGTTTGGACAATGGCTAAGACATAAAATCAGAGTGATTCTTATTAAACAATGGAAAAAGCCATTAAGAATTTACAAGAATCTACAAAGACTAAACGAAATATTACCCTATCAATTTAGTGATGAACAGATATATTCAGTTGCGAATTCAAGATTAGGGTGGTACAAACGAGCCAACGGTAATGTTGTGAACTTCTTACTTAACGCCGATATACTAGCCATAAGAAAAGAGGAAAGACCAGGTTTGGTCAATCCCCTTGAGTACTATCTAAGATAGTCGTAAATCAACATATAAATGTAGCGTCGTATACGAGAGCCGTACGTACGGTGCAATGAGAGGAGCGGGAATAAATTTATTCTCCTTCTACTCTATTGTGATATAATAAAAAAGGTGAATACTATGGAACGGTTAACTATAAAAAAAGAAGAAAAAATACTTGTAAAAGATTTTGATGAGGCATGTAAAAGATTATCTCAATTTGAAGATTTTTATTTTAATTTGATTGAAAATCAAAAAAAAATCAGTGAACAAATTCAATGGATGCAAGAAAATCAAATGACCAAACAATATCGATATCGTGAACTCAGTGCCAATAAAGTAACCAATAATCTGGTATTAAGAATGCTGAAAGAATATGGAATCAAGGAGTAAGTATGTGCGGCCGATATTTTGTTGATCTTAACTACAATGAAATTACAATGAAAATCAAAGAACGATTAGAAATGCTCAGTATTTTTGATTATGCCCAAAATGAAATTTATCCAACTCAAAATGCAATCGTTTTAATAAATAAAAACAATCAGATTGATGTAGATGTCATGAGATGGGGGATAGAAGGAAAATCTCTTTTAATCAATGCTCGTCATGAAACAATAAATGAACGAATAACATACAAAAAGATAAAAGAAAATAGGTGTGTTGTTGTTGCGAATGGTTTTTTTGAATGGAAAAATAAGAAAAAAATATACATTACACATGAAAATGAACCTGTTATTTATTTAGCTGCTATCTATAATGAAAAACATGAATTTGTGATTCTGACAGGTAATTCAGAAAATCAGATGAAAAAAATTCATGATCGTACACCAATTATTATGAATCAGAATGAAATGAAGGAATACTTGGCTATGAAGCTTCAGCCAAAAGTGAAAAATGATCATCTGCATTTTGAATTATGTGAGTAATTGAAGCATAAGCTTTAACATGAACAAAGAGTTAAGTAAAATTCATGCAAGCAAGATTCGTCAATTTCATGACAAAATGAACCAATATAAAGATAGGATCGACTTTACAATAGGCGATCCTTTTGATCAGGCAGACGATGAAATAATTGATGAAGCAGTAAATTCTTTAAAGAAAAATGATACTCATTATTGTGAAAACCAGGGCTGGTATGAGCTTAGAAAACAATTGTCAGAGAAAGAAATATATTATGCTGCTGATGAGATTCTGATTACGAGCGGGGCTACACAGGGACTGTTCGAAACATGTATGACACTCTTGAATGAAAAGGATGGAGTTTTGGTGCCATTGCCGTGTTATCCATCCTATTTATCACTTTTAACTTTGTTAAAATGTGATATACAAACATTTGAATTAGATGAAAATTATCAAATTTCAATTGAAAAAATTAAAATAAAAGAAAACACGAAAGCAATTCTCATTAATCATCCTCATAATCCAACAGGAACAGTTTTAAATAAAAAATCAATTAAGAATCTTCAAAAACTTATACTTGAAAATAATCTTTATTGTATATGGGATGCCACATATTATGAAATGAATAATTTTGAATCGCTTTATCATTTCAGTATTCATGACCAGATCATTTCTATAAACAGTTTTTCAAAAAAAAGAAAAATGAGTGGATTTCGAGTAGGCTATGTCTGTGCAGAGCAAAAAATCATTCAGGAAATGATCAAGATTCATCAGTTAATTCAAAGCAGTCTTCCATTATTTGTACAAAAGGCAGCATGTAAATCGCTTGATCTTGATTATTGTAAATATGAGGAACAAAAAAAATATATAATAACTCGACTGAAAAAAATGAATCTGAAAGTCATAGAAAATGAAGGTCCGTTTTATGTTTATTTTCATATAGGTAAATTTGGGATGAGCAGTGATAGATTTGCTGAATTGTTATTAGAAGAACAACACGTAGGAGTTTTATCTGGAAGTTGTTTTTATGATCAGAATCATATTCGGATGTCTTGCTGCATAGAATTAGAAAAATGCAGAAAGGGATGTGATCGTTTGGAAACGTTCGTGAAGAAATATGAAAATATATGAAGCGAATGGGAATCGCTTTATATTAGGAGAAGAAAAAATAGATGTCATTAAGATGTGCAGGGAATATGAATGTGATGGATATTTACAATTATATTCGCATCAAATGAAGGTATTTAATGCTGATGGTTCAAAGGCTAGTCTTTGTGTGAATGGACTGCATTGCTTTGCACATGATCTTTATGACAAAAACCCAGATTATAGAGTATATGCCCTGTTAATTGGAAGTGAAGTCTATAAGTGTGAAATTGAAAGTTTGGATCCCTTCATAAGTAAGCTAACCATAAAGCTTCCCAAAATATACAGAAATTTTGTAGATGTTGGGAATGATCATATGATATGTTTTGAAGAAGATAAGAAAAATGCTGAAATATATTGTCAGCGATATATGTGTAATATCAATTACGTGAAAGTAATCAATCGCAAATGTATCGAAGTAATCACTTATGAAAAAGGAGTAGGATTTACGAAATCTTGTGGAAGTGGAAATGTTGCCAGCAGTTATTACTGTTATGTGAATGATCTAACTGACAGTTGCCTGGATATTCTCAATCCAGGTGGAATTTGTTCTGTAAGAATAAAAAATGACATTGAAATAAGATGTGCAAGTCATTTTGTGAGGGAAATATGAATCTAATTGAAAAAATAAAAAATAACCAGAAAAAAACACTGGTTCGCGTTTACATGCATGAGCAATTAAAAGAAATCATAAATGAAACTTATTCATATGTCTATGTTGGTGAATGGAATAAAATAAAGGAAGTTCTTAAGAATTATAAAACAGAAGATTATGTTGTAGAAACAATTTGTGTGAATAGCGCTTTAGAACTAAAAGATACAAAAAATCTAAATGCCAGAATTGAATATGGAGCTATTATACGAGAGAATGTTGAGATAGATGATCAAGCAGTAATACTAATGGGAGCTGTAGTTAATAGCGGTTCAAAAATAGGTTCGAAAACGATGATTGATATGGGTGCGGTAATAGGTGCCAATGCAAAAATAGAAGAATGTTGTCATATTGGCGCAAATGCTGTCATTGCTGGAACGATAGAACCATATAGTGAACATAACGTTGTTATTGAAAATAATTGTTTTATAGGAGCAGGAGCAGTTATTTTGGAAGGAGTACACATAAAGGAGCATACCATTGTAGGTGCTAATTCAGTTGTGAGAGAAGATTTGCCTGCATATTGTGTTGCAGTTGGAATCCCTGCAAAAATTATTAAACAAAATCAGAAAGATAATTGGTTTGTAGAAGATCTCAGATAAAAAAAGTTTATGAGTCTTTCTCATAAACTTTTTTGTGCATTTTTATCCAATAATCTTTTCAACGCATGCACTCATTTTGCGGTAATCAGAAACTAAAGAGTTATAGTATTTCTGACCCTTTTCTTCTAAATGATAATAAACGCGAACCTTATGGCTGACAACATTTTCATAGGTGGATAAATAACCTTCATTAAGTAATTTATAAAGAATCGGATACATTACTCCTTCTTTGATATCAAACAAACCGTTTGAAATATCACGAATCGTTGTTGTCAATTCATAGCCATAGCAGTCTTTTTTGTTTAAGACACCCAGAAGAATTAATTCAATTCTGAAAACACTGTTCTTTTTTGGCATATTTTATCATCCTTTACCTTTATAAAAAAATATTACCATTTTTCAGCCGAAATTTCAATATAATTTAATAGAATATTTTATAATTTTACTCACATGTATAATATATTCAATATAATAAAAAAGGATTTAAATATTTATTTGAAATATCTGATAAAAAATTGAAATTCCTAGTTTTATACAAACATTTATTTTCAAATAAATTCCCATTAAACGTTGTTTTTGAAAAGGAAATTGAGTAAAATAGGAGAGTATAAATATAGAAGGGACAAAAATATGTTAAATCGATATTCAAGAAAAGAAATGCGTGAAATTTGGAGTGAAAAAAGCAAATTTAATGCATGGCTAAAGGTTGAAATTCTTGCATGTGAAGCATGGTCTAATCTTGGAGAAATACCTAAGGAAGATGTTGAAAAGCTATGGAAAAATGCGAAATTTGATATTGATCGAATTTATGAAATTGAACAAGAAACCCGTCATGATGTAGTAGCCTTTACGCGCTGTGTTTCTGAATCATTAGGTGATGAAAGAAAATGGATTCATTATGGATTAACAAGTACAGATGTTGTGGATACAGCATATGGCTATCTATACAAACAAGCGAATGCTATTCTTCATAAAGATTTAATGAATTTCATGGAAATATTGAAAAAGAAAGCCCTGAAATATAAAATGACACCGATGATTGGACGAACACATGGTGTACATGCAGAAATCACTTCTTTTGGTCTGGTATTTGCATTATGGTATGAAGAAATGAAACGTAATTTGAAACGTTTTGAAGCTGCCTGTGAAGAAATTGAAGCAGGAAAGATCAGTGGAGCAGTAGGTACATTTGCAAATACACCTCCTTTTGTTCAGGATTATGTCTGTGAAAAACTGGGTATTCAATCTGCAAAGATATCAACTCAGACGCTACAAAGAGATCGTCATGCGCAATACTTTTCAACTCTGGCACTAATTGGTACTTCTTTGGAAAAAATGGCAACACAGGTTAGACACTGGCAGAGAACGGAAGTGCGTGAAGCAGAAGAGCATTTCAATGCTGGCCAGAAGGGAAGCAGTGCAATGCCGCATAAAAGAAATCCAATCGGTTCGGAAAATATCTGCGGTTGTTCAAGAGTACTCCGTGGCTATATGAATACAGCCTATGAAGATGTACCATTATGGCATGAACGAGACATTTCTCATTCTGCTCCTGAAAGAATTATTGCTCCGGATGCAACTGAACTGCTGGATTACATGTTAAATCGTTTTGGAAATATTCTTGATCATTTAACAGTTTTTGAGGATAATATGAAAGCCAATATCGATAAAACTTATGGAGTCATATATTCTCAGAGATTCATGCTGAAGTTAATTGAAAAAGGATTCTCCAGAGAAAAAGCCTATGATTTAGTTCAGCCAAATGCCATGAAGGCATGGAATGAAAAAATAAGTTTTAAAGAATTAATGGAAAACAACCATGAGGTTTCTGCTCAATTAAGTCAAGAAGAAATTGATGACTGCTTTAACCCCATGCATCATTTAAAAAATGTCGATGTGATTTTTAAACGAGTAGGATTAGAATAAGGAGAAATTATGGCAAAAACAGATTTACAAATTGCACAAGAAGCAACTTTGCTGCCAATTTTGAAAGTGGCAGAAAAACTAGGAATTTCAGAAGATGATTTAGAGTATTATGGAAAGTATAAAGCCAAGCTTAACTTAAACCTTTTAAATGATAATAAAGATAAAAAAGACGGTAAGCTGATATTGGTTACTGCCATTAATCCAACAAAAGCCGGAGAAGGAAAATCTACGACAACTGTTGGACTTGGAGATGGATTAAATCGACTTGGCAAAAAAACTGTGATTGCTCTAAGAGAGCCTTCACTGGGACCTGTCTTTGGGTTAAAAGGAGGTGCTGCAGGTGGAGGATATGCACAAGTTGTACCGATGGAAGATCTTAATCTTCACTTTACAGGTGATATGCATGCTATTACTACCTGCAACAATTTAATCAGCGCTTGTATTGATAATCATATGCATCAGGGAAATGAATTAGATATCGATCCTAATCGTGTTGTATGGAAGAGATGTTTGGATATGAATGATCGTACTTTGCGCCAGATTGAAATCGGATTGGGTCCAAAATCAAATGGTATTGAAAGAAAAGACGGTTTCAATATTACAGTTGCCAGTGAAGTTATGGCAGTATTATGTTTATCAACTTCATTAATGGACTTAAAGAAGCGCTTAAGTGAAATGTTAGTAGCATATAATCATGAAGGAAAGCCGATTTATGTGAAAGATTTAAAAATTGAAGGTGCTTTGGCTATGATTATGAAAGATGCTATTAAACCAAATCTTGTTCAGACACTGGAAAATAATCCGGCTATTGTTCATGGTGGTCCGTTTGCCAATATTGCTCATGGATGTAATTCGATTTTAGCGACGAAATTGGCTTTGAAACTGGGTGATTATTGTGTAACAGAAGCAGGTTTTGGTGCCGATTTAGGAGCCGAAAAATTTTTGGATATTAAATGTCGTTTTGGAAATTTACATCCAAATGCTGTTGTTATTGTCGCAACGATTCGTGCTTTAAAACAACATGGCGGCGTACCATTTGAAGAACTGACGAAAGAAAATTTAGAAGCTATGTTGGCAGGATGTAACAACTTAGCAAAACATATTGATACGATTCAGCAGTTGGGTCTGCCATATGTGATAGCAATCAATGAATTCTCAAGTGATACACATAATGAAGTTGAAGCATTAGAGAATTGGTGTACAGAGAATCATCATCCGATGTCTTTATCTCAGGTATGGGCAAAAGGAGGAGAAGGTGCTTTAGACCTTGCACAAAAGGTTGTAGAACTGTGTGAAAAAGAAAATCACTATGCTCCATTATATGATGTAAATGATTCTATTGAAGACAAGATAACAGCCATTTCTCAGAAAGTTTATGGCGCTAAAGATGTTGTCTTTACTGAAGAAGCAAAACAACAAATTGAAATCTACAACGATTTAGGCTGGAATAAAACACCAATTTGTATGGCTAAATGTCCAACATCTTTAACAGATGATGCCAAAGTATTCGGAGCACCAAAAGATTTCAGTATTACTGTTCGTGAATTACGACCATCTATCGGTGCTGGATTTATAGTAGCGTTAACCGGAAATGTAATGACAATGCCGGGACTTCCAAAACATCCTGCAGCTTTAGATATGGACATTGATGAAGAAGGACACATTGTAGGATTATTTTAATTCCAATGAATATAGATAAAAGAACTCAAGTATTTCCCATATTTAGGATACTGAGTTCTTTTTGAATTGGTTAAAAGTTTAGAAAAACATTACAAGATTTAAAATCACAAAATCTTAATTGAGATGAAAAGCTTGTTTGGTAGCTTTTAAAACAGTATACAATAGAAAAACATCAAATGGAAACATCAAAATGTTCTTCAGAATTCTTGCTTGAACATAAACAATATAAGCTTTTCCATATAATAAATGCAGCCAAAGCGGTGTAAGAACGATATTAATGAGCAATACTATGGTTAAGCGGGCTAAAATTACTCGCGGCAGAGTAATCTTCTTTTTATAAAAGAAAAGTCCATAAATAAAACCAGTTAAAAATTCAAACAAAGGCATATAAGGGCCACTTGGATTTAAAAAATATTTAACATTATCACAGATAATACCTGCAAGTCCTCCAACAACAGGACCATATGTAAAGGCACATGCTGCCAGAGCTAAAGAAGAGAAACCAATTTCAAGAGTCTTGGGGATCAAAACAATTTTAAAATAACTCAAAGCGGCGCTCATTGCGACAAACATTGACGTACCTACTAAACCTTTAGCGCTTTGACTAAGTTGTGTCAGTAAGTTATCCATATAAAAAACCTCCTTTTCTACCATTGTCATGAAAAAGAGGTCTTTTTCTGATTTTCATGCAACAGTGGGATGCGAGATATATACCGCAAGAAGATCTTTTCGCCTAACTGACAACTCCCCGTTCAGTTAATACTTAACGCATATATCTCTACTCTGCTAACAGAATTATTATAAGATGAAAATTCAATGAAATCAATTTAAATTTAAAAAAATGTGATATGACTATAATGTCATGTAAAAATGGAATATCTATGATATACTTTCATCATACGAGGAGTATGATTATGAAAAAAACAAAAACATCTTATGGGATTATAAGCTCGTTGGTTTTAGCAGCAGTCTTATATTTCTTTTTTCTTCCCCCGATTAATCCAACAAATTTAACTTTTTGGGTATTCTTATGGATCTCAGCTATTCCTTATCTATTAAGTGTTGTAGCCAATATCAGTTTAAGAAAGAAAGTAAAAAAAGAACAGGCGATTTTAAGTGTCTTTGGTGGATCAATTGCAGTTGTTTTACTGATTGTACTTGTATGCAGTCCTATCTTTCATGCCAGTGAATACTCACAGCGCATATTGTTGGAGAATGCTGATTTTAATGAAGTAAATGAAGTTGATTTTAATAAAACTGCCATTATTGACCGTGATTCTACTATGGTATTGGGAGATCGTACTTTAGGTCAATTACCAGAACTGATCAGTCAATTTGAAGTCAGTGATATTTATTCACAAATTTCATATCAGGATATGATTATTCGAGTTACACCACTGGATTATAACGGACTGATCAAGTATTTTTCCAATCATAAAGAAGGAATACCAGGATATATTACTGTAAATGCCACAACCGGAAAGAGTGAATTGGTAAAATTTGAAAAATTAGGTTTAAAGGGTATGAAATATAGTGAGAATGCTATTCTGTTTGAAGATCGAGATCGTCATATGCGTTTTGCATATCCTTTTGACAACTTTTATGAAACAAATTTTGAAATTGATGATCAAGGTGTACCATACTGGATCACTTCAACTGTGTCATATAAGGGAATTAGTCAAAAACCTACGATTACAGGAGTTATAGCGATGAATGCGATTGATGGCAGTATGAATAAATATGAAGTAGGTCATATTCCAGAATGGATTGATCGTGTGTATTCCAGTGAATTAATTATTGAACAGGTGAATCAGTCTGGTTCATATATTCATGGATTTTTTAACTCAATCATTGGACAAAGAGATGTTTATCAAACAACTGAAGGTTATAACTATATCGAATTGAATGATGATATCTGGCTTTATACAGGGATTACTTCTGTCAATGCTGATGAATCTAATATTGGATTTGTGTTAGTGAATCAAAGAACACAAGAAGCCAAAAAAATCATGTCGAGTGGTGCTGAAGAATTCTCGGCTATGTCCAGTGCTGAAGGAAAAGTACAAAACTTAGGATATCGGTCTACGTTCCCACTTTTGATTAATGTTGGAGGAAGACCGACTTATCTGGTATCACTAAAAGATAATGCAGGTCTTGTTAAGATGTATGCAATGATTGATTGTGAAGATTATCAGCAGGTTGTGACAGTAGATAAAGATAAGGGATTGGAATATTTAAAGAGTCAATATGTTGCAGCAATGAATATTGTAGACACCAATAATCTTGAAGAAAAAGATATAACAGTCTTAAATGTTTCATTTGTCAATATTTCAGGAGAAACATATGTTTATCTTCAGGATAGTGAAGAGAATGTTTATAAATGTCATGTAACAGTAAATGAGAAAGTATTACCATTTGTCAAACAAAACGATGTGCTTCACGTTAAATATACAAAAGGCGATGTGAACGCAATTCTAGAAGTGAAATAACTAGGAATTATCTTTACGAATAGGAACTCTGGCGAGGAGTTCCTTTAATTTTTTAGAATTGAAAGGGAGAATTGGATAAAGATAACTGTGATGTAAAATCGTTGGAGTTTTTATTAACATAAGAATAAAAAGAACAAGCCCGATTAGAAAACCAACAATATTAAAAAAACAGATAAGCAGCAACAGTATGATACGCCAAAGTTTAAAAGAATAACCCAGTTCATAAGAAGGCTGTGTAAAATTAGCCAGAGAAACAAAAGCCATATATAAAAGAACTTCCGGTACAAACCAATGTGCTTTTATGGCAAATTCTCCTAAAACAAGAGCTCCAATAACACCAAAAGAACCGCTTAAAGCACTGGGTGTATTTAAAGAAGCTAGTTTAATGGCATCAATTAAAAATTCAATGATTAGTAATTGTACAATGATGGGAACGCTGTTCATTGTTTCTATTTGGAGAAAGCTTAAACTTTCGGGAAAAACATTTGGGTTTTGAACTATCAGATACCAAAGAGGAGTTAATAATAAAGTACAGGCAAAAACTAAAATTCTAACCCATCGTAAATAGGTGCCAACAAGAGGAGGAAAATAAAAGTCATTTGCTTCCTGAAGAAAATCAAAAAAAGAAGTCGGTAAAATCATAACAGCAGGAGAATTATCGATAAGAACAATCAGTTTACCCTCATAAATATTGGCACTGGCAACATCAGGTCGTTCTGTGTATCGAATTCTTGGGAAAGGATTCCACCAATTTATTTTGATCAGACATTCAGCCAAAGATTCTTGTGATAAAGATAAAGAAGGAATATCAATATGAGAAAGTTGATTTGTAAGATCTTTTACGTAATCAGGATTCACTGTGTCTTCGAGGTAACAGACAACAATATCAGTTTTTGATTTAGTTCCAATTGTAAATATTTGCATTCTTAAATGTTCGTCACGAATTCTGCGGCGAATCAAAGCCGTATTAAAAACAAGAGTTTCTACAAAAGAATCACGACTTCCTCTCAAAACACGATCATCTTCAGGTTCACTGATTGCACGATTTGGATAAGTTCTGGCATCAATGCTTAAAGCAAGATCATAACCGTCGATCAGACCCAGACTACTGCCAGCCAGCATCAGCGTAATCATATGATCTAAATCTACAACAAGATATACTTCTGTATAAGGAATCCGCTTTTTTTCAAATTCATTGAGACGGAATGGAAAGTCTTCAGGTTTTAGACCTAATAAATATTCGAATATTTTTTCAAAGATTTCATCCTTAATAAAACCGTCAATAAAATAAAATGTAGTATTACGATTTGCCAGAATCATCTGTCTGGCACAAATATCAAAATTTTCATTAACCTTTAATTTAAAATTCAAGTATTCAATATTCACTTGATAGGATGGATTTAATTTCATAAGCACCTCAAAAACAGTATGCTACAAGATGAGATTTTTATGAAAAAGAATATTATGAACAAATCAAATCCTTCGATATGAAACAAAACTATTAATTCTTCAAACAAAGATATGCCATGGGATTGATTATGAATATATAAAAAAATAGCTGCACGAACATGCAGCTATTTTGCTTTTGTAAATAAGGTATGATAATTGTTTTCCATTTGTTTCATTAACAATTCTGGATTTACTTGTTTAAGTTCACAAACTTTTTCAAACGTAAGATGTGTATAAAAAGGTTCATTTGGTTTTCCTCTGAAAGGATGAGGAGTCAGAAATGGTGAATCAGTTTCGACGAAGACACGATCAAGAGGAACCCATTTACATACTTTTAAAGCATCTTTTGCATTTTTAAATGTTAAAGGGCCGGCAAAGGAAATATAATAGCCAAGTTTAATTATTTCTTTAGCTGTTTCAAGACTTCCTGAATAACAATGCATGATTCCTTTACATGGATGTTTTTTTAGAATTTCAAGAGTATCAAGAGTTGCATCTCTCATATGAATCAGGATAGGAAGGTTTAATTCGTTGGCTAAATGAATTTGCGTAATAAATAGCTCTTTCTGTTTTTCCTTGTTTTCTTTTGTATAGTGATAATCTAATCCGATTTCACCAAGTGCGACAAAATGATCATTTTGAAGAATCTGTTTTAAATCATTAAAATCAGAATCAGATATTTTATCAACATCTTCCGGATGATAACCAAAAGCACAATCAAAAATGTCATATTGATCTGCAATTTCAATTGACTTTAATGCTTCTTCTTTGGTACATGAAACACAAAGAATTCGAGTTACATTGTGTTTTAGAGCGTTTTTTACAATCTCATCAGTTCTAAGTGCCAGATCCTGATAAGTAACATGAGCGTGTGTATCAATAATTCCCATAACTATTTCCCCAAACAGAAGTTAGAAAAGAGTGTATCCAATAAATCATCTCTTGAAACTTCTCCAAATATTTCTTTAAGTGATGTGTAGGCTTCTTGTAAATCGATATCGACTAAATCAAGTTCAATTCCCTGATGCATGGCGTTAATGGCATTTTCCATTGACATTTTAGCGCTATATAAACAAGCTATTTGACGTTCATTATTCAATGTGGGTTCTTGAATTGAGATCAAATCATTTTCATAACGTTTTTCAATTTCATGAATCAAATCATCAATTTGCCCATTAGCAGCACTGATAGAAAGACCTTCTTGTTTTACTAAATCATTTTTATTATAAACAATAATACGATTTTTATCTTTTGTCATATCTAACAAAACCTGATCTTTCTCATCTAATTCATTTGATCCGTCCAAAACCAGAAGAACGAGCTGTGCTTCTTCAATTGCTTTGATAGAACGGTCGATACCAATCTTCTCCACCGTATCTTCTGTATGATGAATTCCTGCAGTATCAATGAGATTTAAATGAATACTGCCCAGTTGAATATGTCCTTCTACTAAATCACGGGTCGTACCGGCAATATCACTGACGATGGCTTTTTCTTCTTCTAAAAGAGCATTTAAAAGTGAACTTTTGCCGACATTGGGTTTTCCAATGATGGCAGTTTTAATTCCTTCTTTCATTAATTGGCCTGATTCACTTTTCTTCAGAATTTCATTGATTTTATTCATCCATTTCTCAGCCATCGGTAAAAGCTTTTCATTTGTTAAGATTTCAATATCATCATATTCGGGATAATCAATATTCACTTCAATATTAGCAATAATATTTAAAAGCTCTTCTATTAAAGGATCCAATAGTTTTTTAACACTTCCGCGAATACCTGACACCGCCATTTTATGAGTCGTTTTGGTATTCGCTGTAATCATATCATTGACAGCTTCAGCCTGAGTTAAATCAATACGTCCATTCAAAAATGCACGCTGTGTAAATTCACCCGGATTTGCCAAGCGAGCACCATTGGCTAGACACAGTGATAAAACTTTTCGAGTTACAAAGATTCCTCCATGTGTATTGATTTCCACTAAATCTTCCATTGTGTAGGTCTTAGGAGCTTTAAAAACACTGATTAAGACTTCATCAATAATTTCATGAGTGATTGGATCAATTATGGTAGAATAATGAATCGTATGACTTTTACAGGCAGTTAAATTTAGAGGAGTAAGACGATTGACGATTTCAATCGCTTCATTTCCGCTGACACGTACAATAGAAATAGCACCTTGACTTAACGCTGTTGATATTGCGGCAATAGTATCACTGAGCATAATTTCACCTCCCCAGTATTGTATCATAAAATTATAAAAGCAAGTTGTTTACTTTTAAAACAGAAAAAGATATTTTATTACAAGCATTCTAAGATTCATTGATGATTATCAAATGAAGTAAAAAGCTGATAAAATTGTTGTATTTCCTGTTTTTGAAAGGAATGAGGAGAATAGACAAAATGAAAAGACTGGATACCATGATAATTTTGAATATTTAAATAAGCCAGTTTATTCTCTTGAACTTCTTTTTCGGCAACTCTTTCATACATAAATGAAATCCCATTACTTTTCATTAAAACTTCTTTAATGATCGCAAAGCTTCCAAATTCATATACATTCTTAAAGTTATGATCAGAATAGTGATGTTCATAAAGATAGTGAGTCAGAATATCACGAGTCCCGGATCCCTTTTCTCTGAAAATCAAAGGATAATCAAAAAGCTGTTCAAAAGTTATTTGCTGATGGGCAAGAGGATGATGTGAATTGACAACAGCCAGAAACTTCTCTTTAGAAAACTCAATGGAAATAAATTGATTAGGATCGAATAATCCTTCAATAAAAGCACCATCTAATTCACCATTCTGAATCTTAGTAAGTAAAGAAGCCGTATTGCCAACTTGGATTTCCAGATTTTCCAGCGTCGAATCGTGTTGTTTTTTGATAAGAGAAGGAAGATAATAGTCAGCAATGGAAAGAGTTGCTCCAATACGCAATTTGGTTTTAATCTGTTGAAACTGAGAGATGAGCTGTGTTTCATTAGCTAATTGTTGTTTGGCATATTGATAAAATAACTCACCGGCTTCACTTAGGAAAACTTTCCTGTTATAAATATGAAAAAACTTCTGATGATAATACTGTTCAAGTTTGGCAATGTGCAAAGAAACAGCAGGTTGAGTTAAGCCTAATTTATGTGCTGCTTTTGTGTAACTTCGATATTGGGCAACTTTCAGAAAAGTCAAAAGTTTAATATCTAGCATAAGATCCTCCATAAAAATTTCTTATTAAATATAACATATCATAATTTTACATAATAAACAATGCATGATAGGATAGTATTCGATTATAGGGAGGTTAAGATGAAGAAAATTTTAAAATACATTCCAGGATTTGTTTTAAGTCTTCTGATTGCTTATGTCGCAAAAACAATAGAAAATCTGTTGCCAATTCATTTAATAGGCGCTTCTGTCATTGCTTTATTCATAGGAATGGGATTACATTCTTTTACAAAAAAGAAAGAAATATTGAAAACAGGTATTCATTTCACATCGAAAAAAGTATTAAAGTTTGCGATCATACTTTTAGGGGCTTCATTAAATGCCGCAACAATCTTAACTGTTGGACGAATGTCATTGACCGTTATGGTATTTACATTATTTACATGTTGGCGGTGGTTATTTTGTAGGAAAGGCTTTGGGGTTAAACTGGAAGCTTTCAAATCTGATATCAGCTGGAACAGGCATTTGCGGTGGTTCGGCAATTGCGGCAATTTCTCCGGTAATAGAAGCAGAAGACAGCGATATTGCTTATGCCATGAGTGCTACTTTTTTATTTGATATGGCGATGATTGTTCTATTTCCTATTATGGGTCAAGCACTTGGATTATCAGATATGGCTTATGGTTTGTGGGCAGGAACAGCCGTTAATGATACTTCCAGTGTTGTGGCAGCTGGCTATGCTTTCTCTGAAGCAGCTGGTGATTTCGCAACCATGGTGAAATTGACAAGAACTCTTTCTATTATTCCAACTGTTGTGATTTTTGCATTTATCAATATTCATCTAAAGAAAAAACAAGCTTCTGCAGAAGAAGGAAAGAATATGAAAGCACATTTTTCTATTCAAAAAATTTTTCCGTGGTTTATTGTTTTCTTCTTGCTTATGGCAGGTTTGAACACATTAGGTTTTATTCCTGCAGGCATTTCATCAGGAATGAAAGAATGTTCAAAGTTCTTAATGGTGGCTGCTTTAGCGGCAATTGGCTTAAATACGAATTTCTTTGAAATGAAAAAATCAGGTATTCAACCAATGATTCACGGCTTTATCATCTCAGCACTGGTTGTAATTGTGGCGATAGCTGTAGAATACGGTATGGGAATTATTTAAATTAATTTGATCTTCGCAAAATAAATGCGAAGATTTTTAATTTGTTTAAATGAAAAGAAATTAACAAATCATGTTGTATATCTGACAAAAACGATTAAAATAGAATTGAATTATCCGGAGGAAGACAATGAATCAGAATGAATTATTAAAGCTTAAAAATGAGATTGAAAGAATTGCAAAAGAAGCAGGAACACTTATTGTAAATAAAGAAAATCTGGTCATTACTGAAAAGAGTGATGCCGCAAATATTGTAACCAATATGGATGTTGCCAGTCAGAACTATATTATCAGTGAATGTAAAAAACTGATTCCTGAAAGCTGTTTTTTAGCAGAAGAAGAAGGAAAACAGCAATTAGGTGAAGAATATACATGGGTCATTGATCCAATTGATGGAACAACTAATTATGCTTATGATTTTAAACATTCATGTATTTCAATTGCTCTTTTATATCAGAAAAAAGGATTAATTGGCGTAATCTATGATCCATATTTGAAAGAATGCTTTACAGGTATTGAAGGAATGCAGAGCACATGTAATGGGAAAGTCATTCATGCATCCAATCATGCTGCCAATCATGCCTTAGTGATGATAGGAACTTCACCTTATCATAAAGAATATGCAGATGAAACCTTTGATTTGTGCAAACGTTTGTTTCTGCACTGCAGAGATATCCGAAGAAGCGGCAGTGCAGCACTGGATATCTGTTATGTTGCCAGTGGTCGTGTAGATGCTTTTTATGAATCATTGCTTTCACCCTGGGATTATGCTGCTGGTTTAATTATTGCGAAAAACGCTCAGGTAAAGTTTCAGTCATTAAAAAAACAACAATTTGACTATCAAAATCCAGTAGGAATTCTGGCAGCGAATTCGAACTGCTTTGATGAAATAAAAGAATTGATTGGTGAGTCAAATGAATAAACTTTGGGGTCATTTTAAGACTATTACAATTCATAAACTGCTGGTAGGAAAACTCTGTTTTAAATGTGGATTATATAAACAGGGGCTTCTTCATGATCTTTCTAAGTATTCATGGGTAGAATTTTCAGCAGGAGTGAAATATTTCCAGGGAAATCGTAGTCCTATTGATAAAGAAAAAGAAGTCATAGGATATTCAAAAGGTTGGCTGCATCACAAAGGAAGAAATAAACATCATTGGGAATACTGGATTGATTGTTCGCCTGTTGGACTTTTTGGAACCAAAATTCCAAACTGCTACCTGGTAGAAATGTTTTGTGACAGGGTAGCTGCATCTCATATATATCATCCGGAAGATCATACAACAAGTGGAGCTTTAAATTTCTTTATGAAAAATCAGGATCATTATTGCATGCATCCCGAAAGTAAACAGATCTTAAAAGAGATGCTGGAAAGATATGCTGAAAAGGGATTAGATGAAACAGTAGCATATATAAGAGAAGAAATATTGAAAAACCAATAAAGAGGCTTGACTTAGAGTGGGCTCTAAGCTTTATAATACTCTTGAAAGGAACACAAATATGAAAAATTCAACTTTAAAAAACAGTATGCTGAGTGCTATGTTTTTAGCTATTGGTTTGGTTTTGCCATTCCTTACCGGACAGATACCACAGATTGGAAATATGCTGTTGCCAATGCATTTACCAGTATTCTTATGTGGATTGATTTGTGGCTGGAAATATGGGCTGATCATTGGTGCTGTTTTGCCTTTATTAAGAAGCATGTTATTTTCAATGCCAATGATGTTTCCAACAGCGATTGCCATGGCGTTTGAATTGGCTGCTTATGGATGTGTGGCCGGTTATTTATATGCACATTCAAAATGGCAGTGTGTGATTTCACTGTATAAAGCACTTTTAACTGCCATGATAGCCGGACGTTTTGTATGGGCGGGTGCTCAAATCATTTTACTTGGAATGAACGGACAGGCCTTTACTTTTCAGATGTTTTTAGCGGGTGCTTTTATAAATGCCATTCCAGGCATTCTTTTGCAGCTTATTTTTATTCCAGCAATTATGGTTGCTTTGGATAAAAGCGGATTGGTTTATTTTAAAAAAAGTGAGGGTTTAAAGCTTGCAAAATGAATTGATTGAAAAAGTAAAAGATTTGTCGAAACAGACCAAACACAGACCTATTCTGATTGCCATTGAAGGAAGGTGCGCATCAGGGAAAACAACGCTCGCAACAGAAATGACTACAGTTTTAAATGCTAATGTTATTCATATGGATCATTTCTTTCTGCCGCCTTTAAAACGAACCTTAAAACGTGAAAATGAACCGGGAGGGAATGTGGACTATGAACGAGTATTTGAACTATTGACTTTCGCAAAAGAAAATAAAGAATTTTCCTATCAACCCTATGACTGTCACACAAAAACATTAGGTCCAGCGATTTCTTTTCAGCCAAAAGACTATCTGATTGTTGAGGGCAGCTATAGTGTACATCCAAAACTGATTCATTTTTATGACTATAAGATTTTTGTAGATGTTGATGAAAAAACGCAGCTGGAAAGAATCAGAAAAAGGAATGGGGAGAAACAGCTGGAAATATTTAAAGAAAAATGGATCCCATTTGAAGAAAAATATTTATTAACTTTTAACATTCAAAAACAATGTGATTATTATATAGAAAAGAAAGAAGGTAAACAATGACAAAATCAAAAGTATATTTCACCAGAGAAATTACACCACATGCCATGATCAATATGTATGAAGCTTTGCATGCTAATCTTCAAGGAAATGTTGCTGTTAAACTGCATTCAGGAGAAGTGGGAAATCAAAACTTTCTCCGTCCGTCATTTATGAAAGAAATGATTGAATATGTTCATGGAACCATTGTTGAATGTAATACCGCTTATGAAGGAAAACGTAATACCACCAAAGCTCATTGGGAAACAATGAAACAACATGGTTGGAGTGATATTGCTCAGGTAGATATATTAGATGAAGATGGCGATATGGTATTACCAATACAAGGCGGACTCCGGATTAAAGAAAATTATGTTGGTACACATATGAGAAAGTATGATTCGATGTTAGTACTGTCACATTTTAAAGGTCATCCAATGGGAGGCTTTGGTGGCGCATTAAAAAATATTTCCATAGGACTTGCCAGTTCTTATGGAAAAGCCTATATTCATGGTGCCGGTGATCCTGAAAAAATCTGGACTGCCGATCATGATGCTTTTTTGGAATCAATGGCCGATGCCAGTAAAACAATCATGGAGTATTATAAAGGAAAGATAGCCTTTATCAATGTCATGAAAAACATGTCAGTTGACTGTGATTGCTGTGCTATTGCTGAAGATCCAAAGGTAAAGGATATTGGAATTTTGTCTTCCTTGGATCCGGTTGCCTTAGATCAGGCTTGTTTAGATATGGTTTATCAAAGTGATGATCCAAATAAAGGCCATTTAATCGAACGAATTGAATCAAGAAATGGAATTCATACAGTTGAGGCTGCTCACAAAATTGAGGTTGGAAGCCGTGAATATGAATTAATTGAACTAAAAACAATTAACTTTTAAATAAGCAGGAAAGATCCTGCTTTTCTTAATTTAAGGATAATTATTGCTGAATATGAATCATGAAATCACCAAAAACGCCTGAATAAAAGCCCTTACATAGGGATATAATGTAAATAATAGCCCAAAATCTTTTAAAAAAGTGGGAAAAAAAGGAAAATTGTGCTATATTAAATAAGCTTTAGGAAGGAGGTTTCATGAGGAAAAATAGATTTATTCAATTGATATTAATGGCATCTTTATTACTTAGCGGATGCACATCAACATCAGCTTTTCGAAACGAAACGCTTATACTTAGACAAACAAATGAAGAAGATTTCATATTCAGGATGGAAACTCTTACTGAGACAACTCAGGTGGGTGAAATGCCTGAAATGGTTTATGCAGAATATGAAGAGGGCATGGGAGGCATCAGCTGGATTGCTTCTTATGTAGAAGGACAGCTTGCGACAGTCAGCCAGGACTATATCGTGACATATGATGAAAATGGAAATATGATATCAAAGACGATGGTGATTGGTTCAAAAGTGGAGACACCGGCTGTTGCGCCGAAAATGCAGTATGGAGGAAGCGTCAGCGAAGGCAGCGTCTTCTTTCCAAAAATGGTTACTTATGGGATAGACTGTGCGGGATGTTATGGTTCTAATGAAGGGACAGGAGGAAGCAGTGCCGGAGTTACATTGGGATATCATTCAGTCAGACAGCCTGATGGCACGATGAAGGATGGAATTAAATATGGTGATTACTATGTTGTAGCTGCGGATCCCAATATTCCGTTATGTTCAATTCTAACGATTGAAAATCATGGTTTTTCCGGAGAAGGATTAACTCCTGGAGTTCCATTCAAGGCAATTGTTCTTGATCGAGGCGGAGCTATCAAAGGAAGTATTCTTGATTTATTTAAGGGAAGTCAGTCAAACACCAATATCAATTACAACCGTAAAGCCAATATTAAAGTTACCATTGAAAGAGTTGGCGGCAGAGCAGGAAAAAATGCCTGCAAGCTATAAAATACAATAAATAAAAGAAAGAAAAGGAAGCATAGAATGATTGAATCATCTGTGCTTTTTATATGCATCTTTGTTGTTACCCTTTTTTTTAATGAATGATTTTGTTAAAATAGAACTATGAAAATAAAAGAAATATTAGTTGTAGAAGGAAAAAATGATGCTCAGACACTCAAAAGCTATTTTGACTGTGATACGATTATTACACATGGTTCAGATTTATCAGAAAAAACATTGGAAATGATTAAAACAGCTCATGAAAAAAGAGGTGTCATTATCTTTACAGATCCGGATGCACCGGGTGAAAAAATCAGAAATACAATCAATCAGGCAGTTAAAGGATGTAAAAATGCTTTTATTGATAAAAGAAAAGCCAGAACGACTAAAAAAGTAGGAGTTGAACATGCTTCAAAAGAAGACTTGGAAGAATCGCTTTCTCATTTAATGACATATACAGAGGATTTAGAGGAAAGCCTGACATGGAGTGAATTTTTTGAATTAGGATGTGCAGGAAAAAACCAATGCAGTGAAAAAAGAAGAATTCTAGAAGAATACCTGCATATTGGCAAAAGTAATGCCAAGACTTTATATAAACGCTTAAATATGCTTCAGATCACAAAAGAAGAATGTGAAAGAATATTAGAGGATGCAAAATGAAAACAATCGCAACGCCATCAAGAACAAAAGAAATATTAGAAAAATTTGATTTGTATGCCAAGAAGAATTATGGACAAAATTTTTTAATTGAACAGGGCATTGTCAGAAAAATAGCTCAGCATGCTGTAATCAGTGATCACTGTGTAGTAATTGAAATAGGTCCGGGCATAGGGGCACTTACTCAAATGCTGGCAGAATATGCCAAACATGTCATTGCTTTTGAAATTGATGAGCGTTTACCAGAGGTTTTGGCATATTCACTTCAAGATTGCGAAAATGTTGAAGTGATTTTAAAAGACTTTATGGAAGTTGACTTGAATGAAATCACAGCAAAGTATCCAGATGATGATGTTGTGATTGCAGCAAACTTGCCTTACTATATCACAACTCCCATTTTATTCAAAATATTTGAGTCCAACGCCGATATTAAACGAATCACAGTTATGATGCAGAAAGAAGTGGCAGAAAGATTCAATGCCACTGTAAATTCAAAAGACTATAATGCGCTCAGCGTCATCACACAGTATTTAACCAATGTACGCCAAGTTGTGAAAGTGCCAAGAAATGTGTTTAATCCAAAACCTAATGTCGATTCAAGTGTACTGCAATTTGAATTTAAAAAGAAAGAATCAGATATTCGAGAAGAACTTTTTTTTCCACTTGTAAAAGCCTGCTTTAAACAGCGAAGAAAAACCATTCTCAATAATTTTGGAGAATGGCTGAATGATAAAGAAAAAGCGAAAATATATTTAAAAGATGTGGGTATTGATGAAAACAGAAGAGCTGAAAGCTGTACGTTGGATGAATTTATAGCATTATACAGGAGGATTGAACATGATCACATATGCATATGCGAAGATTAATGCAGCATTAAACGTTGTCAGGAAAAGAGAGGATGGCTATCATGAATTGGAAATGGTCATGCTGCCGCTGACGTTATGTGATGACATCCGAATTGAATTTGCGAAAAATGACTGGTATACATGGAATTTAAAATATCGTATAAATGGCAGCAATACGATTGTAAAAGCCGTAAATCTAATGCGTGAAACATATGGAATCAAAAAACGATTTCGTATTCATGTACATAAACGAATTCCGACACAGGCAGGTTTAGCTGGAGGAAGTGCTGATGCTGCGGCGGTAATGCTGGCAATTCGTGATATGTGCAAAATCAAAGCGAGCGATGAAGATTTGGCAGCACTTTCAAAAGCAATAGGAGCAGATGTACCATTTTGTGTTCTGCATCGTCCATGTGTAGTCAAAGGAATCGGAGAAAAACTGGAACCCTTTGATATGAATTGCGATTTTGATATTCTTTTGGTAAAGCCCAATAAGGGTGTTTCCACGAAAGAATGTTTTGAATCTATTCAATTTGATGAATGCCTCCATCCGGATGTGAATGAAGTCAGAAGATGTTTAGTTGAAAATGATTTTGACCATTTAAAAGAAGCAGTCGGCAATACATTGGAAATACCGGCAGCAAAACTGGTACCTCAGATTATGACAGCAAAACAGGATCTTATTGACAGAGGTTTTGAAGTGGTTTGTATGTCAGGAAGCGGTTCATGCCTTTTTGCTCTTACAAAACATACAGAAATGATAGATGAAGTACTGAAAGATGAGAAATATTTGGGCTGGTTTATCAGTAAATGTAGAGTTTTATAGAAACTTCATTAAATATTATATGAAAAAGACTTTAAAAGCAATTGAATTTTGGGTAAAATAGAAATGATAAAAAAGGAGAACGTAAAAAATGGCTACAGAAGAAATTCAGCGTTTGATTGACGGGAATGTTCAGTTCATTGATGCCGATCGTGTCACCATTGGAAAAAATGTGGAAATTGGTGAAGGCAGTGTCATTTACCCAAATGTCACATTGTTAGGAAATACGAAAATTGGCAAGAACTGTAAAATCCTCCCAAACTGCTTTTTTGAAAATGCAGTGATTGGCGACAACGTGACAATTGATTCGACTAAAATCAGTGATAGTGAAGTTATGGATGGGACAACAGTCGGACCATTTGCACATTTAAGAAATCATACAGTTGTACATGAAAACTGCAGAATTGGTAACTTTGTGGAATTCAAAAACTGTAACTTCGGAAAAGGAAGCAAATGTGCCCACCTGACTTATTTAGGTGATAGTGAAGTAGGAGAATGTGTCAATATTGGCTGTGGTGTCGTAACAGTCAATTATGACGGAAAAAACAAATTTAAAACAAAAATTGGGGATCATGCTTTTATTGGAAGTAATGTGAATATTATTGCACCCGTGACAATCGGTCATCATGCTTTATTAGCAGCAGGAAGTACGATTACGGAAGATGTTGAAGATGGTGCAATGGGAATTGCCCGCTCAAGACAGTCCAATAAACAGGAATTTGGAATGAAATATTTGAATAAATAACTGAGGAGTAAGATATGATTAAAGATACAGTAATATTTGCGTTGACTTCCAGTGTTGATCTGGCGAATGAAATCGCAGAACAACTTGGAATACCTTTAGGAAGTTGTGATGTACGTCACTTTGCAGATGGGGAAATCCTTGTACAGCTGGGAGAAAGCGTACGTGGCAAAAGAGTTTACATTGTACAGTCAACATGTAATCCTGTCAGCAGTAATTTAATGGAACTGCTGATTGCCATTGATGCCTGCAAGCGAGCCAGCGCATCATTTATCACAGCAGTCATTCCTTATTTTGGCTATGCAAGACAGGATCGTAAAGCGCGTCCTCGTCAGCCAATCACTTCAAAGCTTGTAGCTTCTTTAATTGAAAGAGCAGGAGCAAACCGCGTGATTACTATGGAACTTCATGCAACTCAAATTCAGGGATTCTTTGATATCCCAGCCGATGACATTTCATGCCTTCCAATCATTGGTGAATATTTTGCCAGCAAAAATTTGGAGAACATTGTTGTCGTATCACCGGATCATGGCGGAACAACTCGTGCA
>CAMEIZ010000002.1 GCA_945919165.1 uncultured Traorella sp. | reverse complement strand
AAGACTACATGCACCTTTAGCTATTATTGATAAGAGACGTCCAAAACCAAATGTGGCAGAAGCTATGAACATTATTGGGGATGTTGAAGGAAAATCCGTTATCATGGTAGATGACATTGTCGATACAGCGGGAACTTTGGTAGCTGGTATTGATTTGTTATACAGACAGGGAGCCAAAGAAGTATATGCTTCATGTGCACATGGAGTATTATCAGGACCTGCCATTGATCGACTCAGAGATTCTAAGATTGTTGAATTCGTTTGTACAAACACTATTCCACAGCACAAAAAACAGGCTGATCTTGAAAAGATGACCGTTTTATCTGTTGGAAAGCTATTGGGAGCTATTATTAAAGGAATGGAAGAAAACCGATCAGTAAGTGAGGTTCTTCAGACATTTGATAAATAAGTATGTTTTTATTAAATCTTATGAATGGAGACGTTGCTTTCTTTGAAAGCATCGTTGAAATGATCGTACCGGAAATCATCGGAATCATTGAGCTGATGGGAATTATAGTTATTGTTGTCGGCTCTCTGAAAGCCTTTTATATGTATGCAGTCAGTATTATTCGACACGCTCATTATCCTATCAAATTATCACTTGGGAATGCTCTTGCTTTAGGGCTTGAATTCAAAATGGGAGCAGAGATTTTAAAAACGGTTACGATTCGAACCCTGAATGAAATCATGATATTGGGAGCTATTATAGTATTAAGAGCTCTGTTATCTATTCTCATTCACTATGAAGTGAAAAACGAAAAACAACACAATCAAAATCTTGCAGATATCGACTTCTAGCACTCAATTGAGTGCTTTTTTTTGGAACGTTATTTTTCTTGTCCCTTCTAATTAACAGCATTATAATGAAAATGGAAAGGGTGAGAGAATGGAAAAGAAAATAATAACCATGTATATATGGATTATCGGAATGTGTACAGCAAGCTTTATAAATGTAGTCATCGATCGTATTCCTAAGAAGAAAAGTGTGATAAAAGGAAGAAGTAGCTGCCCGACATGTTCACATGTATTAGGTGTCATGGATATGATTCCTGTAATCAGTTATCTAATGCTAAAAGGAAAGTGCCGTTATTGTAAAACAAAGCTTTCAGTTCGAGAACCATGGATTGAGCTATTGGGTGGCTTTCTAGCCATATTATGTTTTTATGTTTATGGAAATCACTGGATGAGCATGGTATCTTTTCTGTTTTCAATGATCTTACTGGCAATCTCCTGCATTGATTTCGACACCATGATCATTCCAGACAGATTAAACCTCTGTGTTTTACTGATTGGACTCATCAGTACTTTAGTTAGTGATATTTCACTAAAGGAACGTTTGATCGGTATGTGGATTGTAAGTCTCCCCCTTTTTTTGATGAATCTGTTAATTCCGGACAGCTTTGGCGGCGGAGATATAAAACTTTTGATTTGCTGTGGTTTTATGCTTGGATGGAAAAACACTCTGGTCGGTATGATTTTTGCTGTATTATCAGCAGGAAGCTATGCAACCTATCTTTTATTTACAAAGAAAAGAAATCGTAAAGAGCATATCGCTTTTGGTCCTTATATTTGTATGGGAATGTTTACAGCCTTGTTAGCTGGAAATCAGATCATAAATGCTTATGTGAGTTGGATTAAGTAATAATTCACGAAAAGAAATATCAATAATTTAAAGAAATACTAGTTGGATGTTATAAAAAAACCGGATTAAATGTAGCGTACCGGTAAAATTGTACCAATAACTTTAGAGGTTCACTACAAAATATCCAGTTTAATTAGAATCAAAAAGCAACTAATCAAAAAGCTAACTATTTAAAATGTTAAATCATGATCATCTCTTCTAAGGAAAAGGAATAGATGTAAGCTTTTATCGTTTTATCTGGGAATAAGAGATGACAGGCAGTTTTATAAAGTTCTATTTGATTACTATAGCGTTCAATGAATAATTGTTTGTTATTGAGTGAGTCACTTTTAAAGTCAATCAGAGTGATAATATCACCTACAGAGAGATAGTCCATAAAGCCATTTAATACTTGATTGTCATGTTGAACAAGAAAAGGATATTCATGGTAGATTTCAGTATTTCTTAGTGAATCAAAAAGCGGTTGATTATTGAGTTTTAATAATGAAGTAATCAATTTTTCGTCTAAATCATATTGATATTGTTGAGAGACTTCTTCAATGATAGTCCGATCCCATTTTGTATTTGGAAGTTTTTCAAGATAAGCATGATATAAAGTACCGCGCTGAGTACCTTTTTTAGTTGTAAAGGTTAAAGGCTGAATATCAAAAGCTTCAGTTTCACTTGGTGAAATCAGGATCATTTCTTGTTGACTGTCATAGATAGGAAGTTTTTTGTCTAATGAAATATCTTTTTCCAGAGCTTCGTTTTTCCATAAGGTATCAATGAAACGGAATTCAAACAGATCAGTTCGATTTAATGGAAACATAGACTGTAAGATCCAGCTGGTAGTACCCTTGCGGGCATTAATACTAGTATAATTTGTCATTTTATCGATATCAAGTTTAGGATCTAAAAAGTCAACAAGATGCAGCTGTTTTTTAGCTCTTGTTGTTGCTACATAGAGGATTCTTAATTCTTCTTCAATTTCATCACGATTTTTCTTTTGTTCCAGAGCGATTCTCTGATAGCTTTTGAATATGTTGCGATAAGGAAGCTGCATGTACAAAAAGCCAATTCCAAGCTCATTATCACATAAAACAATATCTGAAGTTTCTTTCTTTTTCATATTGCTTGTTGTCCACAGATATACAACAGGAAATTCAAGTCCTTTTGAATTATGAATGCTCATAAATCGTACGACATTGTCATTTTTACCAATGGTGCTTGTCTGGGCAGTTTCCTGTTGCTTTAAAGATTCAAGATAAGACAGGAAACCGGTAATTTCACAGCTGATGCTGTTTTCAAAATCAAGGGCGATCTGAAAGAAATAATCGCAATTTGTTTGATCCTGTAAAGAAAGAGTATCATAAAAATGATTCCATTTAAAACACTCCTGTATAATTTCACTTAATAAAAGATGAGATGTTCTCAGCTCTTCAAACTTCATTACTGATGGATTTTGCTGCTCCAACAAAGCTTCATAATAACTGCTTTTTTTCAATCTGGACAGAGTTGCTAACTGATAACTAGAAAAATTGAAAAAACGACTGGTCAGTAAGGCAGCAAAGTGATAATCATCATCAGGATCAGCCAGACTTGATAGCAGAGATATCAGAAGCTGAATACTGCCAGATTCATAAAAGCCGCTTTTATGGTTCATATAGTAAGGAATATGATATTTCTCAAACACCTGCTTGAGAATATCCATCTTGGCATTATTTCGTACTAATACAGCCATATCTTTAAATTCATAGTGTTTGGACTGCTCAAGAATTTCATGGGCGATATACTCTGCTTTATAAACATCTTTATTGATCTTTTCGCCTTCATAGGAATGAAGCTCTGGACTGAGTGCATGAAAAACAATGGGCTGATTCTCAGATTTTTGTTTGTCGAGCCCAATCTGACTAAAATCCTCTTTTTGGAACGGTAAAGAATTAAACCCCTCAATATTCATTAAAATCTCAAAAAGAACATTATTGAATTCAATAATTGTGGCATCGGAACGATAATTACGATTGAAACGAATCACAATACTGTTCTCATCTTCTTTTTCTTTATAAGATTGCATGATGCTTGGCAAAGCATGACGAAATCCATAAATAGATTGTTTGACATCTCCTACACGAAAAACGTTGTTCTTTTTCGCAATCAAATGAACCAGCTCATCCTGAACATCATTACTGTCCTGGAATTCGTCCACCATGATTTCATAAAATAATGATCGATATTTTTCACGAATAAATTCATGATTTCTTAATATCTGTAGTGCGAAATGTTCCATATCTGAAAAATCAATGACTTCTTTTTCTTCTTTGATTTTCGCATAATAATTCAAATATGCTTTTACGTAGTGAATAAGCCGTTGGGCACATGGATAAAAGTCCAGCATCATCTGATTCATGACATCAACAGGAGGAAGACTGATTAATTCATCCTCAATATTTTGAATCGTTTCACGAGCGTTCTTAAAGTTTAAATTAGCAGCATCAGGTGAAGTAGGTAAGGTTAATTTGGAGCAGTAGATCATATTTGTTCTTAACTGATCAAAGTCAGTAAAATGAATCATTTTTTTACTTGCTTCTTGTTTTTTAATTAAAGCCGCATAACGCTTTTCTTCACTTGGATAATGCTCATTTAATTCATTGAAAAGGGTATCCATTGCCTGTTGATAAAGAGTCAACTGCCCTTTCCAGTAATCAATAAAAACCTGATAGATCTGACTATCATAAAAAGAATCAGGAAGCTGATTTTTTAATGATTGATCTAACCATAATACGGCATCTTTTTGACTGTCAGCCATCTGGGCAATTTTAAGTATCGCCTCTCTGATTCCATCCATACTTTCAATGCGATTGTTAAATATGGCAGAAAGACGCTGAAAGATTTCATCGTTTTCTAATGCAGCCTGGTTGAGTATTTGATCTAATGCCTGATTTTGATAAACCTGCTGTAAAGAGGGATCTAATAAATGAGAAATCCGACTGCTGTCAAGATCAATCAGGTAATAGTATTGTTTAATGATTGAATAGCAGAAAGAATGAATGGTAGAAATATGTGCATCGTTGAGCTTTGAAAGTTGGCGTTTTAAAAATTCGGCTTGTTTGGGATCCTCTTCATTTTCACACAATTGACTGATTTCTGATGAAAGACGTTTCTTCATTTCACTGGCAGCATCTTCTGAAAAAGTCATCGCCAATATTTGATCAATTTCAATATGATCTTTTGTGACAAGTCCAATTAAGCGACCTACCAGAACTCCGGTTTTACCACTTCCTGCACTGGCACTGACAAGTATGTTTTTATGACGTGTTTCGATGGCTTTTTTTTGTTCCTCATTCCATTGTTTTTTCATCTTTATTTTCCTCTTTCATACAAGGTGGATAGTCCACGAGTTCTTTTTTCTCAGTAAAATCAGCATGGAAGCGACAAATAGGTTTATATTGACAGAAAAGGCAGGCAGCTTCATTTGGTTCGCATTGAATGTAGCCGCTCAATATCATATCTGCAATTTTTCTTAAAATCCGATTCATAGAGTCCTCAATTTCATCAATTTGATAGACTTTTTTAGCGTGAATACCATTCTTTTTGGTATTGGTGATTCCATTGACATGAGATGCATTATCATCCATGATTTCAACATGATCATCAAAAATCCAGCCCTGAAGCCGTTTAAGTTTGTAGAATTCAGTTTTGCATTTTTCATCACTCAGATCTTCTAATTCCTTTGAACGACGATTTAGCTTTTGATATGGAAGCTGCATACGAGGATATCCAAAGGAATAGTAAAAAGCACCTAATGGGCGAAGATTAAGCTGTTGATTCATAACACTCAAATAGGTGCACAGCTGAAGCTGTTCACCACTGAAAACCTTTTGTTTATCCAGTTTTTTAATTGAGCTTTTGTAATCAAGAATCCTAAATGCAGTAGGTGAGAGATCAATGCGATCAATAAAACCATTTAAATATAAGGTAGTATCATTATCAATCGATAGCTTCATTTCCCAGCTTTTTTCACAATAAGTCGGTGTCATATAGCTGTGTTCTTCCATATCTTTTAATACTTCCAGATTCATTTTCATGGAAGAGTAAAGACGAGAATATAAATAATCATAAGCAAGATGTGGGAATACCTGTTTCATATCCTCAAGCTGAAGCCAAATTCTATCTTCTAAATCAACAGGAAGAGGATAGTTCTTTTTATAATCTTTGACAAGATTTTCAAATAAAGCGTGGACCAAAGTTCCGATCTTTTGTATTGTAAAGCCTTCTTCGAGAGGCTCTTTGATGCGGCAGCCATATTTGAGAAAGTAAGAATAAGGACAACCTACGTATTTCTCCAGAGAAGAAACAGATCCTTTCAGATTATGATTTTTCACGTAAAGATCATTTGCCTGACTAAGACTTAAGTTATCAATCATTTCTTTATGAACAGAATATCGCTTTGGGATCAAAAGAATACTTTCATTTGGAATTAAACGCTCAATCTGAAGGGATGATTCAAATGCTTTGCCAAGATAATCATTTTGTGGATATGAAAGAATGATCCTTGTTCCATGAGTAAGCTTTTCTAACAGTTGATTGGCCGCATACTCAAAGCGTTCAACAAGATTTGGAAATGCTGGAATTTTAGCTGCATAGTCTTCATCAAAAATGCCTTTTTCTGAATCAAATAAAGTTAAGTGATTCTGAGTTGCCTGCATAATGAAGGTTATCGGAAGCGTGTGATTCATTTTTTTAAAGGTAGTAAGGGTAATTCCTTCAAGATGCTGATTTTGGCGGACACAGCGAATTTCTTTCATCTTTAACAGACAAAGTTTTAGATCTTGCTTCTCTTTGAGATAAGGCAAAGAATCCTGAAATATATTTTGTATTTGTTTTAAGGTTAGATGATCACAGGGATCCATATAAGTACGCAAAATCTCATCAACGCAAAGAAACAGATCAGAAAAGGAAGAGAAGGAAACCAAACGATCACATAAATTTCTTATTTCTGCTTTTTTTTGATAAGCAATTGAAATAAGATCATTTAACTGTTGAATCTCAGATAATTGAAAGGTATCCGTTTTCATTGAATCAATGGAAAATTCAGGATAATTCTGATCATAATCGTAAGGATAATATTTTTGTGCCTTTAAAAGCTCTTTTTGTTCACCAAATGCTTTTTGAATCAGACATTCATTAAAAGTTTCATAAGTTGGATGAAGGGCAAATTCCAGTAAAGCTATACAGCGATAGGAAAGTGAAGAAGGCTGTCTGAAAGAGCTCATAACAGGAATCTGATAACGTTCCATGACACTTTTAACCATAGAAAGCATACCAGAATCACAGCAAGCAATCAAAACCTCATCGCATGAAAGATGACGCTCAAGGATCATTTGAGCAATAGCTTCGGCTTCATTGCGGGGATTATTGGCATGATAGTATTCATAGGTTACCTTATTTGTCGAAGGATGGATCAGATGTGCATGATGACTGACTAAGAAATCAATCCATTTCTTTTCCAAAAGAGTTGGGTATTGAATATCAATATAGATGTGGCTTAGATCAGAGGGACAGCGTTTAAGCTTTTGATAAAGCTGAGATGTTTTTGTCGGAAGAGCATATAAAAGAGAAAGAATTTGTTTCAGTTCTCTTTCGATTTCATTAGATTGAGGCAATTGTTCACAGTCAATGTGATATGTATGCATTTTTTCCAAAAAAGAAAGACATTCCCGAATAAAAGAGCTGTTTGTCATAGTGTTCTTAAAAAAAGTAAAATTGTCAGAAACTCCTTTGAGGATCTGGTATGCTTCATATTCAATTGTCCAGTTGGATAAAGGTGTACCATCAAAACTGGAAATGAATCTTTCCAGTGTTGTAATGTAAATCCCTTTTTTATTTGCAGCCAGCAAAGCTTTCTGAGTCTGTTTTAAAGCATCGTCGGGTATCAGAAGAATGCTGTTGTCGATTAATTCATGATAGTTCATATCTCTATTTTACAATAAACTTCAAAAGAAAAAAACCTGAATTTCAGGTTAATAGTTTTAGACTTCAATAATAATATCATCACATTTATGAATTTTGATTTTTCCTTTGGTAATCTCTAAGAGTTCTTTACTGATATCATGCTCGCTAAGATAGATATAGTGAACCATTTCATTAAACTCTTTATTTTGAATCGTAATCTTGTTGCGGATAAAATACGTATCAACAGGACCAATTAATTCATAGTCAAAATCACATTGATACTGTCCAACTTTACGAATTTGAGTGAAACAAGCCTGACTGAGAGCAGTTGAAACACTTTTCGAATAAGCACGAATTAATCCGCCGGCACCCAGTTTAATCCCGCCAAAGTAGCGAACAACAACAGCCGCAACATTCTGCATTTGGTTTTTTCTTAAACACTCCAACATGGGTATACCGGCAGTTCCGCTTGGTTCTCCATCATCGCTGCTTTTCTGATACTCATTATGTTCGCCGGTAATGTAGGCTGTACAATGATGAGTTGCACTTGGATGAAGTTTACGTATTTTTAAAAAATAAGCACGAGCCTCTTCTTCATTCATTGCACGAGAGAGGTAGGTAATAAAGCGACTTTTTTCAATTGTTATTTCAGTGATGACTTCTTCTTTGATTCTTGGCATATATTTATTATATCATGAAAATTATGAAATTGTTAAGGTTGCTGATTTAGTGTATAATAAGGAAGAAATGAGGTAAAAGTATGAAAACTGCATTTATTACAGACAGTTCATGTGGAGTGCATCCCGATATATTAAAAGAAAAAGGAATCGTTTCACTGCCGCTGCAGATTATTCTTCCAAACGAAGATAAAGCATTGCTTGATTTTGTGGATGCCCCTTTGGAAACCGTTTATCAGTATATTGAACAGGGAATTATGATGAGTACATCCATTCCTCCATTAGGGCTGATTGAGAAAACATTCAAAAACTTAAAAAAAGAAAATTATGAAGCTGTTTTCTGTATTCCAATCAATCCCGGTCTTTCAAGTTGTTACAACGCCCTACGCTTAGCTGCATTAGAAGCTGGATTGGAGTTTCATCATGTTGATGTGTACATGCCTTCAGTGTTTGAACTTTATGCTATTACACGTGCTAAAGAGATGTATGATGAAGGTATCTCATTAGACGACATTGAAAATCGGATTCGAGAAGTTAGTAAAAATGCAATGACTTTTCTGATACCAAATGATTTGGATCATTTAAAAAAAGGAGGTCGTTTAACACCTTTGGCAGCAACCTTAGCTGGACTTTTAAAGATCAAGCCTATTTTAAAAATTGATGGAAGCTGTGAAGGAAAAATTGATGTATTTGATAAAATCAGAACCTTTAACAAAGCAGTAGATTGCGTAGTAAATGAGCTTCAAAAACGTGGGGTAGACGAATCATGGAATATCGCAATTGCTCACAGTAAGGGAATGGAACATGCACAATTGACCAAAGACAAATTGCAGGCAGCCTTTCCCAACCATGAAATTGAAATTGTTGAACTGGTAAGTGTCATTTCTGTTCATACAGGATTAGACAGTGTGGGTATTCAGGCATATCAGAAAATATAAAGGAGAAAATATGAAAGTAGCATTTGTATGTGATAGCGGGACAGGAAGAAATCGAGCTGAATTAAAAGAAATGGGTATTTTCAGCTGTCCGCTTCAAATTAGTGACTCACAGAGAAGTTATTTAGAGTTGGAAGATAAGAGCATTGAAGAAATATATGAGAAAGTGGATCAAAAGGAAATGTTAAAAACAAGTCTTCCACCTTTAGGACTAATTCAGGAAACTGTTGAAACAATTAAAAATGAAGGTTATGATACAGTATTTTGTGTTCCAATATGCTCAGGTCTTTCAGGAACGGCCAATGCTTTCCGTTTAGCCTGTGAACAGGAAGGACTTGGATTCGTTTTTGTTGATACACATGTAACAGCAGAAGTTGAATTTTACTGTATTACGCAGGCAAAAAGGCTATATGAAGAAGGTAAAACATTGGAAGAAATTGTTGCTGTTTTAAAAGAAGTCGTTGACAGTGCTTCAACACTGTTGCTTCCAATGGATTTGAATCATTTGGTTCGCGGAGGACGTCTGACACCTTTAGCAGCAACTTTAGCAGGGATGTTGAAGATTCGCCCGATATTAAAAATTGATCAGACAACAAGCGGAAGAATTGATGTCTTTGATAAGGTCAGAACTTTACCTAGGGCTATGGATCGTGTTATTGATTTTATGAAAGAAAAAAATGTTGGTGAAAACTATGATGTATTTGTTGCCTATGTAAAGGAAACAGGAAATTGTGAAACAATGCTATCAAAGATAAAAGAAGCATTTCCAAAAGCTAACTCAAAGCTGATTCCTTTAATAAGCACAGTTGGATGTCATACCGGTATTGGCTGTATAGCCATACAGTTTTATAAACGATTAGAAGCATAGATATGTGATCAAAATCATGATTATAAAAAAGCAGGTGATAATATGAAAATATTAGCTTTTAGCGGAGCTGGGATTTCAAAACAATCAAATATACCAACTTTTATGGAGCGGCCTGACATCAGAGAAAAACTATTTAGAAGTTATGCGAATAGCCATCATGAAGAGTACAATGAAGTGATTCGGCAATTAAAAGCTAACATGAATGGTGCAAAGCCAAATGATGCTCATATTGCATTGGCAGAATATCACATTCCAGTAATTACTATGAATATTGACGGACTTCATAAATTGGCGGGAAGTGATGCCTTGGAACTGCATGGCGGACTTCCTGAAGATGATGAAATGGATCATGCTTATCAGTTATATAATAAACCGGTGCTTTATGGTGATCCTGCACCTAATTATTCAATTGCATATGAATGGGTTTCGAATCTTCAGCAAGGTGATATTTTTCTGGTGATTGGCTGTTCTTATCATACAGCAATTGCCTGTGATTTAAGAGCGATTGCAAAAGCCAGAAAGGCTCAGGTAATTGAAATACAAAGTGATGCGGCACATGAAGTTCGCAAGGTTTTAAAACAACTGATTGAAGAATCGAAAAATGCATCCTGATTAGGATGCATTTTTATAACCACAATATAATGAAAGAAGCAAGATGATAAAAAAGAAAAGCAACAACCCAGGCTATGGAGCATTGGAAGAAAATCATAACCAAAGTGTTCTTAATCCCCATTTCTCGTTTGGCAGCAGCGATAGCGGCTACACAAGGAGAATATAGGAGTGTAAATAACAGGAATGAATAAGCACTTATTGGTGTAAACAGAATGTTTAAAGCGGCAGGCAACTGAGCAATGGTTGTATGCATCAGTACAGCAAGTGTGGAAATAACAGCTTCTTTTGCGGTAAATCCAGTAATTAATGCCGTTGCAGCACGCCAATCACTAAAACCGAGTGGTGCAAATATGAAAGAAAGACCATGACCAAGTAAAGCTAATATAGAGTCAGCACTATCAGCTACTAAATTTAATTTCAGATCAAAGCTTTGCAAAAACCAGATAACAATACTGGCTAAAAAGATAACAGTAAAAGCTTTGGTTAAGAAATCTTTAGCTTTTTCCCACATCAATAAGACAACACTTTTAGCACTTGGCAGACGATAATTTGGCATTTCCATCACAAAAGGGATTGGATCACCCTTATAGACGGTGGATTTTAAGAGAAAAGCAACAAAAATTCCAACAAGAATACCTGTAGCATATAATAAAATCATAACCTGAGCAGCATGCTTAGGAAAAAAAGCTAGAGTAAATACGGCATAAATAGGAACTTTTGCGGTACAGCTCATAAAGGGTGTCAATAAAATTGTCATAATACGGTCACGATTTGATGATAGTGTTCTTGTCGACATGATTGCCGGAACACTGCAACCAAATCCAATCAGCATTGGTACAAAGCTTTTTCCAGATAAACCTAGTTTTCTTAAAGGCTTATCCATGATGAAAGCGACTCTTGCCATATAACCGCTGTCTTCAAGTATTGAAAGGAAGAAAAACAGAACAAGAATAACCGGCATAAAACTTAAAACAGAACTGATACCGGCAAAAATACCATCTACAACAAGTGAGAACACTACCGTATTTAATCCGTAATCTAACAGCAGTTCAGAAATAAAAGCAATGATCTTTTCAATCAATAAGGCAAATTCATCGCTGAGAAAGGATCCAAGCGGTCCGAATGATAAATAGAACACCAAAGCCATGATCAAAGCAAAGCTTGGTAATGCGAGATACTTACCGGTAAGAATAGTATCAATTTTTACACTTCTTATATATTCACGACTTTCATGAGCTCGTACAACATTATCTTTACAGACACGTTCAATAAATTGATAGCGCATATCAGCAATAGCAGCTTCACGATCTAAATCGCATTCACGTTCCATTTCAGTTACAGAATGTTCAATCAAATCAATTTCGTTCTCTGTCAGTTTCAATTGTTTTTCTAAAATAGAATCACCCTCAATCAGCTTTGTAGCCGCAAAACGAGGTGCCATATGAAGAGCTAGTGCATGATCTTCAATCATGGTTGAAATACCGTGAATACATCGATGAACAGCTCCGCTGCAAAAATCAAGACGTAATGGTTTTCGTCTTTCCCTTGCTGTTTGAATAGCTGCATTGATCAAATCTGAAATCCCTTGATTTTTAAAAGCACTGATTGGTATACATTCAACACCAATTCGTTTTGAAAAATCATTGATTTTAATCGTACCGCCATTCGCTTTCATTTCATCCATCATATTGATAGCTAAAACCATGGGAATCTGAAGCTCAATCAATTGCAGAGTCAGATAAAGATTACGCTCAATGTTTGTTGCATCAACAATATTTATAATACAATCAACTTGCTGATTCATTAAATAATCGCGTGTTACAATTTCTTCATTCGTATATGGAGAAAGAGAATAGATGCCTGGAAGATCAATAATGGTACAATCTTCATGACCAATCATGATACCTTCTTTACTGTCTACTGTAACTCCTGGGAAATTACCAACATGCTGATTTGAACCTGTCAGCTGATTAAATAGAGTAGTTTTACCACAATTTTGATTACCAATTAAAGCGAAATTCATCATATTCTTTCCACCTCAATCTTCTTTGCATCCTCAACACGCAGTGTTAACAAATAACCTCTAAGTCTTATTTCAATAGGATCTTTCATGGGTGCAACCTTATGCAGCTCAACTTGAGTTTTTGGAATACAACCCATTCCTAAAAGATGGCGGCGTAAAGCACCTTCACCATTTACAGCTGTAATGAAAGCTTTTTCTCCTACTTCAAGTTCATCTAATGTCATGAAATCCCTCCTTAGTTATCTTGGGCTAACATTATTATAATACTGTGAATCTGAAAGTCAATAAGAAACTTTCAAGGTTTTCAATAAATGAAAAATCAGCTTTTTGCTGATTTTTTTAACTTATTCATCAAAATATTTTCTTCGTTGAGTAGAAGTAATGAATTTTTGTTTCATTTTTGCTGTATCTTCATGGACAAGAGCATCTTTGAAATCATTCATCTCATTGACAAAACATTCAATTTCATTTACGAGATTTTCTTTGTTTAATAAAAACAATTCTGTCCAGAGATTTTCATTGATTTTCGCAATGCGAGTCAGATCTCGGAAACTGTCACCAGTATATTCTTTTAAATGTTTGGAGTCATTGGCATTCATTAGTGAAACAGCAATGACATGCGTTAATTGTGATAAGTAACCAATCATTTCATCGTGTTCTTTCACGGATAGAAGACAGATATTATTGAAACGCAGCTCTTTTCCAAGCTCATACATGAAATCAATGGCTTCTTGTGTATTCTTTGAAGTAGGTGTAATAATCAGATTTGCAGCTAAAAATATAGAAGGATCGGCATATTGGACACCGCTGACCTCTTTACCTGCCATAGGATGCGCCGGGATAAACTCACAATCCTCTCGCAGCATTGATTGAATCGTATCAACAATAGCTCCTTTAACACCTGTTACATCAGTGATAAGAGTATGAGGCTTCAATTTAGATTGATTTTCTTTGATCCAATGAATGAAAGTATTTGGATAAAGGCCTGAAATGATGACATCGACTTTTTGGAGTAAAGATGGATCATTATCCGTGGAGCCTTCATCAATGATATGATGTTCAAGTGCGTAAGAAATAGCATTTTTATCGATATCAATGGCATAAACTTCATGTTTCCATTTTTTTAGTCCAATGGCGATACTGCCTCCTAAAAGCCCTAAACCTACAATCAGAAATCTTTTATTGTCAATCATATAATGTCACCTCAATCCCTACAGCTTTTAAATCATCAAAAAAACTAGGATAGCTCTTAGAAATAGCTTCACATCCTTCAATTTCGCCTCCTAAAACACTAAGTGCAATGGAACACGCCATGACAATACGATGATCTTTCCAGCCTGCAAGAGGAACACTTGGTGCATGAAGACAAGACTCATGAATCAGCATTTCATCATCCTTAGCTTCGATAATACAACCCATTTTAGCACATTCGCTGATCATGGCTTCAATGCGATCACTTTCTTTAAGACGAAGGCGTGAAGTATGAAGAATGCGTGTATTGTTTTTCGCAAACATGGCGAGAACACATAAGATGGGTCCTAAATCCGGACAATTCTTAAGATCAATTTCATGAGCATAAAGCTGAGAAGGTGAAACGTGATAAATCTTATTATTTTCAGTAATATCAGATTTAAAATCTTTCAGAATATCAACAATTTGTTTATCGCCTTGTAAAGAGCAGGGATCCATTCCTTCAATGTTTAAATCAGCATTAATAGCTCCTAATACACCAAAAAAAGCAAACTGAGAGTAATCTCCTTCAATGGTTACATCTTTATTTTGGTATTTCTGATTTCCCTTAATAAATAAAGTCAAATCATCTTCCCATTCAATATTGACATGAAAAAGTTTCATCATTTGAATAGTTAAATCAATATAACTCTTGCTTTCAAAAGGAGGCAGAATATGAATGTGAGAATCATTTGAAAGCAAAGGAAGAGTAAATAAAAGACCACTGATAAACTGAGAACTGACATTACCCTGAAGCGTATAATCACCACTTGGCAAAGATCCCTGAATTTCTATTTTTTCTTCAGTTTGATTAAAATAAAGCCCAAATTCATGAAAAAGATTTTCATATATTTTTTGAGGACGTTTTAAAAGACGATTCTTTCCGGTAAAAGTAATACGTTCATTTGTTAATGAAAAAATAGGAATGAGAAAACGAAGAGTTGAACCGGATTCATTACACTCAATATGATGATCTTGAAGATGAGAAAAATCATGAATTCCCCAAATGATTACCTGATCTTCATAGCATTCTATTTTGGCACCCAGTTTTTTCATACAGGCAAGGGTTGTCTGAATATCAACTGAATAGTCAATATTCGATAAAACACTTTTTCCCTGGGCTAAAGAAGCACAGATAATTGCTCGATGAGCTAAGCTTTTACTTGGAGGAATTTTAACAGTTCCATGACATTTAGAAGGAGAAATAATAGCTCTCATTAGATATCCCTTCCTATTACATGAGCGATATTTCTGGCTTTATCAATCAGATGTTTGAATTTATCCGGTTTTAAACACTGAGCGCCATCACTCCAAGCACATTCCGGATTTTCATGTACCTCGATGATCAGACCATCTGCCCCTGCAGCAACGGCCGCAAGTGACATCGTTTCAATATATTTCCAGTTTCCGGTAGCATGAGATGGATCAATAATGATAGGTAAATGTGTTTTTTCTTTAATAATTGGAACAACACTTAAATCAAGTGTATTACGAGTATACTTTTCAAAGGTGCGAATTCCTCTTTCACAGAGAACAACGTTAGGGTTTCCGCTAGCCATGATATATTCTGCTGACATGATCCATTCTTCAATTGTATTGGCAAGACCTCGTTTTAATAAAACCGGTTTTTTAGTTTTCTTCCCAACAGCTTTCAATAAAGTAAAGTTTTGCATATTTCTGGCACCGATTTGAATCATATCGACATATTTGTCAAATTCTTCAATTTGATCACTATCCATAAGCTCACTGACAATGGATAGACCAGTACGTTTTCTAGCTTCAACCATATCTAAAATTCCTTCTGTTTCCAATCCTTGAAAAGCATAAGGAGAAGTCCTTGGTTTGTAAGCACCGCCGCGAAGCATGACAGCACCGGCTTCTTTCACTTTTTCTGCCAAAGAACAAATCTGGTCAAGTCCTTCAACACTGCATGGACCTCCAATTACGGCAATTTTTTCATTTCCCCCGATTTTGATTCCATTAATATCAATAATTGTATCTTCAGGATGAAATAAACGATTTGCTTTTTTATAAGGAGCAGCAATACGAGTGACTTCATCAACTATAGGATTGGCTTTAATCATTTTTTCATCAAGTAAAGTCGTATCACCAATCAATCCTAAAATATGATAATTGCTTCCCTGAGAATCATTTACTTGAAGTCCTCTTTTTTCAAAACTGGCGATAAGATCCTTTAAAAGCTTCGGATCGGCATTTTTCTTAACTGTAACAATCATTTTACATATCCCTTCCTATTACATGAGCAATAGCTTTTGCTTTATCAATCATTGTTTTAAATTTATCAGGCTTCAAGCACTGCTGTCCATCGCTCCAAGCACATTCCGGATTACGATGCACCTCAACAATTAATCCATCAGCGCCAGCAGCAACAGCTGCCAGTGACATACTTTCGACCAGTTCCCAGTTGCCGGTTGCATGAGAAGGATCAATAATAATCGGCAAGTGAGTTTTCTTTTTTACGATCTGAACAACGCTTAAATCCAATGTATTACGGGTATATCTTTCAAATGTTCGAATCCCTCTTTCACAGAGAATGACATTTTCATTTCCACCAGCCATAATATATTCAGCACTCATCAGCCATTCTTCAATCGTATTACTTAAACCACGCTTCAGCAAAATTGGCTTATTGATTTTTCCTAAGGCTTTCAACAGATCAAAATTCTGCATATTGCGGGCACCGACCTGAATCAAATCAACATATTGGACAAATTCATCAATTTTTTCCGCACTCATGATTTCACTGACAATAGGAAGACCCGTACGATTTCTGGCTTCCACCATATCTAAAATTCCCTCTGTTCCCAGACCCTGAAATGCATAAGGGGATGTTCTTGGCTTATAGGCACCACCGCGAAGCATATCTCCGCCGGCCTCTTTAACATCCTGGGCTAATTCACAGATTTGATCAAGTCCCTCAACACTGCATGGCCCACCGATGACCACGATCTTTTCGTTTCCACCGACCTTAATACCGCCTACATCGATAATACTGTCTTCAGGATGAAAGAGTCGATTGACTTTTTTATAGGGAGCGGCAACACGCGTAACATTTTCAACCCATGGATTACTCATCAAACGTTTATCATCTACAATCGTGGTATCTCCAACAATACCAAATACATTATAATTGGTACCGGTTATCAGATTGACTTCTAACCCCTTACTTTCGAATTCCTTTATGATTTTATCAACCTCATGCTGAGGCGCACCTTTTTTGCATGTAATAATCATTTACAATCCCCCCTTTATAAGAATAATCGTGTAAGTACTAAAGCTCGCAAATATCATGATTTTCATTTGCTCTTTTGACTAAATATTCGATTGCCATAGCATATCCCTGAATACCCTGACCCGTGATGGTTTTACAACAGGCATTACGGATGTATGAAATCTGACGGAAAGCCTCTCGTTCTTCAATCTTTGACATATGTACTTCCACAGAAGGACGACTGACAGCTTTCAAAGCTTCTAACAGTGCAATAGAGGTATGCGTATAAGCACCCGGATTAATGACAATGCCATCACAGTGAGCATAAGCACTTTGAATCTTATCAACTAAATCGCCCTCATGATTACTCTGGTAACATTCAATCTGAATACCCAGATTTTTAGCAGTATTCCGACATAATTCTATCAAATCCTTAAAAGTTTCACTTCCATATATATTCTTTTCTCGAATTCCCAACATATTAATATTAGGACCATTAATAACCAATATCTTCATTCCAAGCCTCCTTGATATTTTCTACTGATGTTTTAAAATCCTCTTCATTATTAACAATACAATTGCTGTAAGTGCGATAATAAGGATCCCGTTGACGATACATATTCCATAAAGCTTTGCGTGAAGTGCTCAGCGGTCTTCCTTTCCCAATCGATAAATGATTTACATCCCGTTTTAAATAAACGATCCAGCCATTTAAAGCCAGCATTTTCATATTTATTTCATTTTTGATAATGCCTCCTCCACAGCTAATCACACAATGATTTTTTAAGGCTATTTTTTCTGTAATTCTGGTTTCAATTTTGCGAAATGCATCTTCACCCTCTTTAAAAATCTCAGGAATGGATCTGTTTTCACTTTGAACAATTTCTGCATCAATATCAACAAATTCAAAGCCGATGCGATTTGCCAGCTTTTTTCCAATAGTGGTTTTTCCGCATCCCGGCATTCCAATTAAAACAATATTTCGTTTTTCTTTAAGTATATCATTTGTCAGCAATTCTACAGTATTCTTCTTAAACATTTTTCCTGTGAAAAACTCACAGGCTGCAACCGCCTGGCCAACCAGCATTTCAAGTCCATTTACAAAAGGAATTCCCTTTTGTTTAGCCTGATAAGTTAAAGAAGTCATTAAAGGATTATAGATAACATCAATGACCCCTTTGCAATTTTGAAAATCATTCAAGTCAATGACTTGATCAAGAATGTTTGGACTCATACCAACACTGGTAGTTTGAATGATATAGTCAATATCCTGATAATTTTTCAATTCTTCATAGGTGATATAAGGGACACCACGATTTCGAGCCACCTGAATGATTTTTCTTGCTAATAAGCTTTGACAAACGGCATAAGCTGTTTTACTGGTACCCCCACTGCCCAAGATAGCAACAACACGATCTTTAAAATCAAAACGTTTCTCAATCATCGCCTTTAAGCCATCAAAATCAGTGTTAGTTGCAATCAGGCGTCCATGAACATTTTTAATACAGTTAACAGCTTGAATGCTTTTTGCTTTTTCATCAATTTCATCACAATAAGGAATAACTTTTTCTTTATATGGAATGGTTACATTAATCGCATCAAAGTCTTTTTTGCGCATAAATTCATGGAACTGATCTTCATTTAATTCAATCAGATCATAAGAATAATCAGCTAGCTGTTCGTGAATTGTTTTTGAAAAGCTGTGAGAGAGCTTAGCCCCGATCAGACCTGCTTTCATGAGCGCATCCAATCCTCTCCAAAATGTTCAACACATAGATCTAACAGGGCTAATGCAATCATACAATCCACGACAATTCGGGCACGATGGAAAATAGCCGGATCATGTCTTCCCTGTAGGGTTAAAACATCATTTTGCATGGTCGTCAGATTAACAGTATTTTGTGGCTGAAAGATACTGGCAGTTGGTTTTATGATGAGTCTTACAACAATAGGCATTCCATTAGAGATTCCACCACAAATGCCGCCATTGTTATTGGTGAGTGTAACAACTTGGTTATTTTTGATTCTTAACGCATCATTAACCTCACTGCCATGATAATGAACAAAATCAAATCCCAAACCAAATTCAATTCCTTTAACAGCCGGAATTGAAAATAAATAGGCACTCAACTGGCTTTCGATGGAATGAAAAAAAGGTTCACCAACACCGGCTGGCAGATTCAGCACAGCACTTTCCAAAATCCCACCGACGCTGTCTTTATTTTCAGCAGCTTTTTCAATATGAGTGATCATTTTATCGGCAATTTTATCATCTAAAACAGCAAAATCTAACGCATTACATTTTTGTATATCGGCATGCAAATCATCGAATTCCCGATCTTTGAGTTCACCGCATTGCTTGATGTGAGTTCCGATTTCAATTCCTTTATTTTTCAAAATGTCCAAAGCAATTGAACCGGCTGCGACTAAAGGCGCTGTCAACCTACCTGAAAAGTGACCTCCGCCTCGATAATCCTCATAACCTTGATATTTCACATGAGCGGTATAATCTGCATGACTTGGACGAGGCAGCTCAGGATGATAATCCTGACTTCTTTGATTGGTATTGGTAATTTGAATATGTACAGGAGTACCACAAGTTTTTCCTTGGAATACTCCGCTGGTGATTACAAAATCATCCGCTTCTTTTCGCTGAGTTGAAATCTTCCCTTTCGGTTTTCTCTTATTTAGATTCGATTGAATAAACTCATTATTAATTTCAATGCCGCTTGCTAAACCGTCAATGACTACGCCCATTGCACTGCCATGACTTTCTCCATAAAGAGCGACAGTAATGTTTTTTCCAATAACACTTTTCATTGCTGACCTCCTTGAAAATATTTTCTCAAATCATTAATTCTTATTTTTTCAAGCTCTGCCTGAGAGATTTTATTAACCTTTACGATATCTATGAAACCCTGGCTGGCTTTCTTATCATTTTTGATGAAATTCATACAAGCATCAACATCGAGATCTCGGATTAGAGGAATCTTCATCTTTGTTAAGATTTCAATCAAATCATGACGAATCTGTTCATTTTCTTCAATCATGATCATACCATTGGCGACACATTCTCCATGATAATAATCATGAAGATGATATAAGCTTTCAATCGCATGACCTATCGTATGACCAAAATTCAGTATTTTTCGTAGATTTTGTTCCTTTTCATCTTTTTCTACAACGTTTTTCTTGATGATCAGGGAACGTTCAATAATTTCTTGAAGAAAACGGCTATCAACATTTAATTCATCTGCATGTTCTTTAAATAGTTCAAATAAAGCTGTATCTTGTATACATCCAGCTTTTAAAGCTTCTACAAGTCCATTATAGAAATGACGTTCAGGCAATGTTTTTAAGGTATCAATATCCACGATGACTGTTTCAGGATGATAGAAGGTACCGATGCAGTTTTTAACACCGTCTAAGTTAATGGCAACCTTCCCGCCAATACTTGAGTCAATTTGAGAAAGAGTAGTGGTGGGAATGGAAATGAAACGGCATCCTCGTTTGTAAGTAGCAGCGACAAAACCACTCAAATCACCAATGACACCCCCACCAAGAGCAATGATGATATCTTTTCTAGAAAACTCAAGCTGTAAAAGTTTTTTCAATAACATTTGATATGTATCAAAACTTTTAGAAACCTCTCCTTGAGCCACTTCCACCAAAACGGCATGCTCAAGCTGAGCCATCACTTCATCTTTGAGCTGTTTTGGGATAAAATCATCACTGATCACCATGATTTTACCATCCAGTTGACAGAAATCCTTTAAATGAAGATGACTGCCTTTTTCAATAATGACATGACTGGATGCATCCTTAAGTTGTACTGTAAATTCCATATGCTCCTCCGATAATAAAAAAAGCATCTTCAACTGATGCCGAATGCCCCACATAAACAAAATGACCAAAGAATTCTTGGCTGTTTAGGGGCTTAACGATAAAAGTAAAAGTAAGATGCGTTTGCTTTCATATTCATGGTTTTAGTTTACTCGTTTTTATGAATAAAATCAAGATATTATTGAAAGAATTATTGAAAATAATTGAAAACATTTTCATTAACATCTATTCCTTTCAAGATAATTTTGGATAATTGAAAAAAACAAGCTAAAACGTGTTATAATGGTTAACAACGAGGTATTATATGAATAAATTAGATTATGCCAGAAATAAAATCAACCAAAGTGATAAAATCATTGCTGCCCAGTTTGAAGAAAGAATGAAAGCAGTTGAAGATGTCATTGCCTATAAAATAGAAAATAATATGAAAGTCTTTGATGCTGAAAGAGAAAAAGAAGTACTTGAAAGAAATCTTTCTCTCATACAGGATGAAAAATTAAAACCTTATTTTAAAGAAATGATGATTCAGATGATGAGCATTTCCAAAGAATATCAAAATGCTATTTTGAATCAAGGAACCTATGGCTATCAGGGAATTCAGGGAGCTTTTGGACAGATCGCAACATCTCGCCTGTTTCCAAGCGGAAAGCAGAAAAGCTTTGAGCGTTTCGAAGATGTGGTACTTGCTCTTATGAATCATGAGATCGAAAAAGGTGTTTTGCCATTTGAAAACTCTACAACGGGTGAGATTGGTGAAGTATTAGATCTGTTGTATAAATATGATGTGAAAATTACATCATTTTATGATCTGAAAGTAGATCAGAATTTAATGGGTATTAAGGGAAGCTCACTCTCTGAAATCAAAAAAGTTTATTCGAAAGAGGAGGCACTTGAACAGTGTGCCGATTCACTAAAAGCATTTCCTTTTGAACTGATTTCATATGCCAATACAGCTTTGGCTGCCCGTTACGTCAGTGAATGCCAAAATAAAAGCTTAGCAGCTATTGCCGCAAAAGAGAGTGCTGAGGAATATGGATTGGAAATATTTTTAGAAAATATCAATTCGCAAAGTGACAATGTTACACGTTTTATTGTCATTGAAAATGAGTTGCCTAAAAAAAGCAATTTGATTATGTTAATGTTTACGCTGAATCATGAATCAGGAGCTTTAGCGAAGATCATGCAGATTATTGCCGATTATAAGCTGAATATGACCAGTATCATATCAAGAGCATGTAAAGATAAATCATGGAAGTATTTCTTCTATGTTGAAATAGAAGGAAACATTCAGGATGAAAATATCCAGAATTGTTTGAATCAATGTGAAGCCCATTGTGAACAGTTGAAAATCATTGGATGTATTGAGGAGGAATAAAGATGAACTTTATTAAAGAAAGTGCTGACAAGAAACCAATTGTTGATACAGTATTTGCGATAGTTTCAAAAGCAAAAAAAGCAAAAGAAGAATATGGCGAAGAAAATGTAGTGGATGCGACAATTGGTTCTTTATATGATGAACATGGTAAAATCGTTGCATTTAAAACCGTTTTTGACAGTCTGAATAAGATACCAAGTGAAAATAAAGCAGCATATGCAGCCAGCTTTACAGGAAATCCGGATTATCGTCGATTAGTGGAATACTGGACGATCGGTAAAGTAACTAAAAAACTAAAAAGCAGTGTAATCGCAACTCCTGGAGGTACTGGAGCAGTTTCTTTAGTGATGAGTGAATTTTTAGAAACAGGTGAAAGTGTGATTCTTCCAGATATCGCATGGGGCAGTTATTCGTTGATGGCAAAAGACAAACAACTCAAGGCAAGCTGTTATGAAATGTTTGAAGAAAATCATTTCAATATGACCTCTTTCAAGGAAAAGGTAAATGAGCTTAAGGGAAAACAGAATCGCATTGTTGTTGTGATCAATGACCCATGTCATAATCCTACTGGCTATTCCATGAGTCGATATGAGTGGCGCGAAGTAGTGGATTTTTTAAATGAAGTATCAGCAGTTACACCATGTATCATCTTAAATGATATTGCTTATATTGATTATTCTTATGATTTGGATCATTCTCGAGATTACATGAAAGAATTTGAAAGAATGAGCGAAAATGTTATGGTGGTCATCGCCATGAGCTGCTCTAAAACACTTACCAGTTATGGCTTAAGATGCGGTGCAGCAGTGATTTGTGCTCAATCTGAAGAGAGTGTTCGTCAGGCAGAAATTGTTTTTGAAAAGAGTGCCAGAGCGATCTGGAGTAATGTTAATAACTCAGCCATGATCAACTTTGTTCATATTGTCAAAGACTATTATGAAGAATTTCTTCTTGAAAAAGCAAAATATATCGATCTATTAGAAGCAAGAAGTGCTATCTTTCTAAAAGAAGCAGAAGATTGTGATTTACCGGTTTATCCATATAAGGAAGGATTTTTTATCACAATTAAAATAAAAGACAACAAACTGAAAGAAAAATATCATGCCGCTTTAATGGAAAACAATATTTTTACAGTTCAGGTCAATTTTGGAATTCGTGTGGCAGTATGCTCGCTCAGCGTTGAAAAAACCAAAGGATTGGCTTCCAAAATGAAAAAGATCTTGGATGAAGTTTCCTAGATTATAAAAAGTAAGTTCCCGCTGTGAAGCGGGATTTTGTAAAGGAAAGGAATCAAACTATTCAGGGAGTCAGAGAAGACATTATACAGAAAGTTTAAGAAGGATTTTTTACTCAACAAGCATCATATTCTCCGGATTCATGCGATAAATCACATTTTTGCGTTCTACGATCAGCGTGATTTTTTTCTTGACCTTTTCACACGCTATGATTTTGTCCAACAATTCTCGGGTAGGATTGATGGCAAAAGGATGTCCTACCAGCTCGAACATGGTAAAATCACCGGTAGTATCTCCATAGGCATAGCTTTCATCTAAATTGATGTCATAATCTAAAGCCAGTTCAAGAATGGCTTTTTTCTTGCTGTCACGATCCCACATCGGAATAACTTCACCGGTATATATGCCATGCTGATCTGTCATGTAGATTGTACCTCGACAGTCATCAAAGCGGTATTTGCTGGCCATGGCTTCCACTAATTCCAGCGGAGAGCCGGAGATAGCGATGACGAGATGTTGCTGTTTTTGATGATGTAAGATTGCATTTCGTGTAAAGGTATAAACACGTTCACCTTTTTGCTGGATCACTTTATCCGCAATGTGCAGCACATGTTCATTAGAAAGTCCGATCAGAGTCTGGCGATAGATATCCACCATTTTGATCAAATAATCATCATATTCTCCCTGACGGCGATCATATTTCATAAATGAGGGTTTCACTTCATCATGCCAAAGACGTTCATCGACCAATTCATAAGTTACAAATTTTTTAAATACCTCCGTAATCAATCCTTCCCGATACAATGTTCCGTCAATATCAAAAAAAGCAGCTGTTTTCATAAGATCCCTCCTGATAATTCTATCTTAACAAGGAATTATTCTGATGTAAAGTGATACGAAATGACAATAAAAAACAAGCAAATTGGAAAGAGGTTTTTCTTTATAAATTAACAACTATTCATACTTATGGTGCAGATTGATTGTTCTAACGGAGAATGATTGAAAAGAAGTTTTAAAGGCAACAACCACATGCAGGGCTTTGTTTTAAGCAGGCAAAACAAGTACACATGAAATTCATGTGGTTTTTTTAATCTTTTTCAAACTTTTTTCATGTTAGAATTGTTATATAGGTAGGAGGAACATGAATACCAAAAAACTTATTTTACAGATTAAAAACGGCAATGAAGAAGCACTTGAAACGATCATTACAGAAATGTATCCTCAGGTGTATGCTTTTTTATACCAAAAAATGAACCAAAGCGATAAAGCAAAAGATATCACGCAGGAAGTATTCATTAAATTTGTCGAAAATATTGATTCCTATCATGAAGAAGATAAACTGAGGAATTACTTATTTCGTATTGGAATCAATCTGGCCAACAATTATTATAAAAGCTTGAAATATTTGGATGACAGGGAACTGGATGAATCCAGAATGATCTGTAATGAGAACCCACATGAAATTGTCATGAAAAAAACAAAGCAAGAAATCATGATGACCTATGTCAAACAATTATCACCACTATCAAGAGAAATCATTCTATTACGATATTATCATGAACTAAAATTCAAAGATATTGCTGATATATTAAAAATTCCGCAGTCAACAGCTAAATCACGGCATCGACAGGCATTGATGAAACTGGAGGAACTTATGAAGGGAGGCGAACTGGATGAAAGAAAAGTATAAGAAGTTGGAAATTGATGAAGATCATATGAAACAAACTATTGAATTATCTAAATTGAAACTGAAAAACAGACAGACGAAATATGAAGAAAGCTCTGCTTGTATCTGGTGGAGTTTCTTTAAGAAAGAAAGCATGAAATATATGATAATAAGTTTAACTTGCTCGTGTATTTTGTGCCTGCTTTCATTTGCGATAGAGGGTGGATATGCGATGTGTACAATGAATGCAGCCCTGATAGGGACGATTGTTTTGTATGATGATTTGCGTTCCAGTATGATGGGTATGGAAGAATTATTGATGTGTGCAAAACTGAATCCCGCAAAGATTTTTGTTTATAAATCAAATATTTATCTATTAATGGCTCTGATCAGTACACTTCTTTTTAATCTTATCTTATCATCTTTTCATCATTTTGATTTTATGGTGTCACTTTTTTGTTCACTTATACCCATGTATCTCATAAGCGCCGTTACTTTGATCGTTGTTGACCAAGTAAGCAATAAATTGAGCATAATCATTGCCTATATAAGCATTTATGCCGTAATTGCTTTTGAAGTGAATCAAAAAGTGATGATGCTTTCAATCAGTAATAAAATGATCGTATTCTTATTAGCTGTATCATTTGGTATTTATTGTTTAGGAATATATATTCATCTAAATCAGATTTCAAACAGAAAGGAAAATGTATATGGAATTAATCGTTGATGAGCTGACCAAACAGTTTTTAAAAACCGTGGCAGTCGATCACATAAATCTAAAACTTGAAAAAGGGGTGATTGGTCTTATCGGAGCAAATGGAAGCGGGAAAACTACTTTGATGAAAATGATCTGTGGAATTTTACCTCCGACAAGCGGAAAAGTATGCTGGAATGGAAAGGATATTTTGTCACAGTATGACAGCTATGTAATGAATCTTGGTTATATGCCTCAGCACTTGGGCTTTTATCCAAGCTTTACCATTCAAGAATTCTTGGAATATATGAGCGTTGTCAAAGGACTGAAAAAAGAGTTCTATATGAAAAAAATTGATGAACTTCTTTTTAAGCTAAATTTAGAAGAAAAAAGAAAAGCTAAGATCAAAAGCCTATCGGGTGGAATGCAAAGACGTGTAGGCATTGCACAAGCACTCTTAAATGAACCCAAAATTCTGATTCTGGATGAACCCACTGCAGGGCTTGATCCGAAAGAGAGAATTGTGTTAAGAAACTTAATTTCACGCTTAGGAGAAGAATCTGTTGTATTGCTTTCGACTCATATCGTCAGTGATGTAGAATCGATCGCAGATAAAATCATCATGATGAAAAAAGGGAAGATTCTCTATTATGATGATCCGGAAAATCTTTTAAATAAAATGGAAAACAAAGTGTTTGAAGTCTGCTGCGAACGAAAGCAGGCGGAAGAATACATGATCAATAAAATTGTTGTTAATGTAAAAAAGCATCAAAACATATATACCTTAAGAATTGTTTCAGATGAACCAATTGAAAATGGTATCATAACTGAGCCAGGACTCGATGATTTATATTTATATCATTTCAAGGATGAAGTTTTACAGGATTTTGGTGAAGATATATGATTCAACTTGTTTTATTTGAATTGAAAAAAATATATAAAAACAAGTTTCTGATTCTGTTTACCATAGCTGTTTTCATCTTCAGTTTTACCATGATCAATATTCAAAACTTCTCGAGAATTGGTAATCGGAAATATGCATCCTTTGATAATGAAAGTCTATCAGTTATAGAAACCTACAGAGCTATGGATCAATTGAGGAAGTGTAAATGATGATTACATAAAAAAAATGAAAGAACTCGAACAAGAAATCATTTTAAATAATCAATTGGACATAATTGATGAAGAAACAATGAAACTGACTTATGGAGACAACTATCAAGAACTGATCCGGCAAGGACAAAACGGCAGTATGGCAAGAGATGAAATTACAGCACTTAATGAAAAAACCAAAGAAAATAATCCTGTATGCCGATCTCAAATGTGTGTTATTGAAAATCAGTATATTCAAGCCATAAAAAATGGAACAGGTATACTTGATCTCAATGATACTACCTTTACAATCAAAAATTTTTATCAAAAAGAAAAAAGCCGCAATCTATTAAATGATTTATTCTATCGATCAGATCATGATGGAATTTCTGATGCATATCGATGGGATGTTTTATATCATAAAGAAGATCAATTAATAGGTGCTGATGAAAAAACAAGTTTTGTTCCGGTATACTTTCTTTATGGGATCAAAGAACATGATCAGAAAATGATTGACTGGCTTAATGAAAAGTATCTTCATGCGCCTGATTATATTGGATCGAATATTGGAGCAAATTTATTAGTGGATCATCTCTCTACCGGAACCAATTTATCTCTTTATTCAATTTTGATTCTGATTCTTGTTTTAACATCAAAATTATTTTCCATCGATCATGAATGTGAGACAGAAAACATTCTTTTCTGCAGCAAAATGGGAATCAAAAAATTGATGACAGCAAAGATGATTACTGCACTTCTGATAGGAAGCGGATTGATGATTTTTTATATATTGATGGCATATCTGACTGTTTTATGGATTGTACCAATACAGGATCTGGACTGTGTATATCTGGCTCCTTTTTATTCAGCTCCATATTTATTTGAAGGTGTTTATACATATAAAGAAATTTTGTTGAATCAAATCCTGTTATTGATCATGGCAGCAAATGCTGTTGCTATTCTGAGCGGTGCCTGGTCATATATTTTGTCAAATCGTGTTTATGGGTTACTGATGACTTTATTTTGCCTGGTGTTTTTAACATATATAAGAAGTTTTATTTCACCTGTTATCATGATCTATACCAAAGGATTTTTATCATGGAATCAAATATTTCCAAATGGTACCAATTTGAGTCGGATTGGATCCATGATCGTTCAAAATTCCTGGCTGGCTTGTGGCAGTTGGATGATAATTATTGGGTTCATTTATGTTCTTGTTTTACAAAAATATAAGCGTCATAGTGAAAGGAAATCATAATGATTCAGCTGATTTTATTTGAATTCAAAAAAATATTTAAAAGTAAATTTCATATTCTATTTGTTATCTTAGTTATTTGCTACAGTTTTTATGCCATGACAAACAGTGTTTCCTTTTATATGGAATTGTATCCGAGTGAACTAGCACATTTACCTTTTCAACACCAAAAGTTTGTTACTCTGGAAAATGAAGAGCTTACTTCAAAAGATGTGTTGCGGTACATAGATGCATATCAGCATGAACAAGCAGGTGAAGGGAATCAGGCTTATTTTGAAAAACTGATGAATGAAAAAGAACAGCTCATGGAAAAGTTTGAGATGTATGAAATTGATGAAGAGGCAATGAAAAAAGCATATGGAGAGAATTATCTTGACATCATGGAAGCTGGTGAACAGAAAAAAATGAGCGAAGAGGAGGTCTTAGCCTATATCAGAGAGATTGAGGAAAGAAACTGTGAAGATCATATATGTTATATGGATGATCCTTCAGTTGAATTAACGAATGAAGGAGATCTTACTCAATTTACATTAAAACCTCTCTATAAAAATAAAGAAAAAGTATTAGCCCTGAATGCCCTATATGCCAATCTGATAACATATTCAGATAAGTTTTATGAGCGTGATCAGTATCTGATTGAACCAAGCTTTATTGAAAAGAATGAACTCAACAAAGATATCTTTCTAGGTAATATCCCTGAAAAGACAAAAGATCAGTTAAAGGAAGAACATCTGGCTTATTTCAATCACAAATATATTGAAAATCCTTATACAATTGATTCAAATGTTGCCAATGATCTTTTGATATATACCTTTGGCTTTCAAGGACCTGTTATCAATCAGCTGCTGTTTATAATTGTAATTCTGGTTTTGACATCCAATATCTTTTCTATTGAAAAAACCAATCAAATGGAACAGTATCTGGCATGCAGTAAGTCAGGTTTTAAACAATTGACAATTGCAAAAATAATCGCTGCATTGATTCTTGCGATAGGTTTTTATGCTATTTATTTCATTGGAACAGTCTTGTATATTTCAAGTATTGTTCCCATTCGTAACCTTGATTTAGTTTCAATGATAGGAGTGAATTATTTATATACATATCGAGAAGTATTATTGATGTTTATGGCTTTGATTTTTACGGCATTGATTGCGGCAGCAACTTTATCATTTTTCTTATCATGTCTGACAAAAAGCAGATTTGTAACGATATTAATTCTATTAACAGCTTTCTTTTTACCGTATTTTATGAAAGGTATTGAAGCTTTTATCTTCATGCCATCTATGATGATCTATGGAAATGATTATCTTTCCTTCCAACAATCAATGGTAGGGACAGATTTATTAAATGTGGTAAAAATTCATGAGTTAGTTTTACCATTATCTGTTTTTGTAACGGGCATCTGGCTGATTGTTTGTGTTATTTTATATGCTTGCTGTTATGTCAAACAAAGAAGGCATCATGTGAGGTAATCATGTTGAAATTGTTGAAATATGAATTCAAAAAAATATTTAAAAGCAAATTTAATCTTTTTATCGTTTTCTTTGCTTTTAGTGTTTGCACGTATGTAATCATGGATCAGCTGAATGGCATGTATATGAGCGATGTTTATGAGTATATAAATTTTGAAGGAAAACAAATGAACTCAAAAGAGATGATAATTTATATTGATACTTTTTGGCATGAGCATGCAGGTGTTTTGAATGATGATTTTTTGGATGAAATACAAAATCTTAAACAATCTATTATTCATGAGCATGAAATGGATGTATTGGATGAAGAAGCGATGATTCGATACTATGGTGAAGATTATAAAGAATTGGATATGGCTTTAAGAAATCAAGAAGTAAGCTCTGAAGAAATCAATAAACTGGATCAGCAATTAGTTGCTTTTTATCATCCTACAAGTGGAGGAAGCTATGCAGATATAGATACTCCACAAATTCTATATTTTGAAGATGGTGCGCACGCTTTAAAACCGATTTATAAGAATATGAAGATGTATCGATTATTGAACTATCTATTTCAGAATGAAAATGAATTTGAAATGCTTGTTCATCGGGAAAGCTATTTAATCGATAAAAAAGAAAATCTCAAAATGGGTTTTCTGGAGAATAGATTCACAGATCAAATTGAATTAACACCAAAAATGATCGAAAAAGGGAATGAGAAGTTTCTAAACAATCCCTACACTTTTGACTCAACAGTAGGTGCTGATCTTATCGTATACTTTTTATCCGGTTCAAATGTGACTCTTATTTATGTGACCCTTCTAATTTTATGCTTGATTCTTACATCAAATCTTTTTGCCATTGAACATACTTCTGATACGGAACAGTTTCTTATAAGCAGTGTAAAAAATAAACAGGTAATTTTAGCGAAAATCACGACTTCGATTCTGATTGCAATTGGCATATATATCATCTATCTGATTGAATTATACAGCATTGTTAACGCACGTGTTCCTATTCGAAATCTAAATATTGTATGTACAGAATCTTTTGTTCAATTCATGAGTACTTATAAAGAGGTGATTGGAATTGCCTTATGGATGCTGATTTCATCCTCACTGGCAACAGCAGCTCTTTCATCTTTTTTATCTTGTTTTACGAAAAGCCGCTTTATTACAAGCTTGATATTGATTGTTGGAATGCTGATGCTTGAATTATTTTGGCCATATACAATCTTAAATATGTTAAATCCATTTAAAATGACCTATGTTTATTTCTATCAGGGATTTAATTTTGTGGAAGTGAATGGTCATGTTATTCGACAATCAACATTGATTTGCAGTGTATGGTTGGTAATAAACATTCTTTTATATTTAAGCATTTATTTTTGGAAAAAAAGAACGCGCCTAAAGAATGGCTGAAAAAGGTAATAGTGATCATGAACTTTACAAACCGGTATGAATTGACTATACTAATAAATGAATTTTTATAGGGAATAAATCAATTTAACAAAATGAATTTGAAAGGATTTTTATGAAGTATACTATTAATATGTTTTCTTGCGCAGATAAAATTAAAGGACAAGGAGTCGGATCTGCATATTGTGAACAGGTGAAGCTTGTAAAAGAAGGATTAAGCGATAACTTTGAAGTTGTTGAAAATCAATTCAAGCGTACTGACATTGTCCATTATCATACCGTGAATCCAGAGTATTATTTGACTCTTCCATTTTTTAAACAGAAAGGTATAAGTGTTGGCTACGTTCACTATCTTCCTGAAACACTAGAATCTAGTCTTCACCTTCCATCTCCTTTAAAAAAAGCATTTTATTCTTATCTGATTCGTTTTTATAAAAGTATGGATTATTTAGTTACCGTTAATCCATATTTCATAGAAAGATTAGCAGCTTATGGAATTGATTCTAAAAAAATCACCTATATTCCCAATTATGTCTGTGATAAAACCTTTTATCCAGTAAATAACGAAGAAAAAGAACAATTAAAAAAACGATATTCATTAGATCCAAATAAATTTACTGTTGTTTGTGCCGGTCAGCTTCAAAGACGAAAAGGTATTTTTGATTTTGTCAAAATAGCAAAAGAAATGCCGCAAATACAATTTGTATGGGCTGGAGGTTTTTCATTTGGGAAAATATCAGATGGATATGATGAAATCAGCAAGATACTTGAACATCCGCCTGTCAATATAAAATTTCTTGGAATTGTAGACAGAGATAAAATGAATGAAATTTATAATCTTGGAGATGTGATGTTTTTGCCATCATATGAAGAATTGTTTCCGATGACAATTTTGGAAGCTATGAACTGTAATATTCCACTGTTACTGCGTGATATACCCATTTATAAAAATATTCTTTTTGACTATTATTTAAAAGCGAAAGATAATGAAGGTTTTATTGAAAACCTGAATCGTCTTCAACAGGATAAGTCTTTTTATCAAAGAGCACAATCCAAGTCATGGGAAGGTCATTGCTTTTACAGTAAAGAACATGTATTAGCAATGTGGAAAGAATTCTACGAAGGTTTAGTTGAGGAAAAAGAAACCAATAAGCAAACATATGGAAAAGTAAGCCAGTAAAAAAGGAGGTTCATAACCTCCCTTTATTGTAATTCAATTGGATAGCCATTAATGTATCAAAAGTTGAAATTACTTTAACTTGATCATTTTTTTATCTTTTATTTCATAAATGGAATCACAAACTTCTTCCATGTATTTACGATCATGAGAAACAGAAATAACTGCTCCATCAAAATTCTTTAAAATATTTCTGACCACAGGGTTTGATAATGGTGATAGATTTCTTGTTGGTTCATCCAAAAAAAGAACATTGCAATGATCTAAAATAAATTTGATCAAGTAAATTTTTGCTTTTTGACCTTCACTGCACTTTTTGATTGGCTGAATCATTTCTTCACGAGTCAGTTTGATTCGTCCCAGCATTTCTCTTGCGATTGTAATCTCTTCTTTCGTTTTGTCTGGTGAAAGAAAATCGATTACTGAAAGCTTTGGATCCATCATGAGAGCATAATTCTGTGGCATGTAGCCAATACGGATATCCGTTCTATCTTTTAGATCACAATAAATCTGATGAAGCAGAGTCGTTTTTCCGCAGCCATTTGAGCCAATGATCACGATTTTTTCATTACCCTTAACAAAAAGATCAATATCATATATCAAAGTCTTATTTTCAACCTGTATTTTTTCATAATGAAGATCACAGATGATTTTCTGTGGATTCCAGTCAAACGGATCAAAACAGATATCGATGGCTTCTTCTAAGGTGTCCAGCTTTGTATAGCCTTCCTTTTCAAAGCGACGCTCCATGGATTTAAGAACATGCATTTTCTTTTTCAAAAGTCTTCCTTTAGCTGGGTTTTGTCGAGTGATGGTATTTTGATAGTGATGGACACTATTCATGATATCATTCAGTTTTCTTTGTTTTTCTAGATATTCCTGTTTTTCCTTTTTTGCTAATTGTTCTTCTTTTTGCAAAGCGTTATTTCTATATTCAAGAAAAGACACATAGGAACCGGAATATGTTGTATAACGTACTTTATTTTTTTTATTGACTTGTTCCAAAAGGATTATGCCGGTTGCCACATTTTCTAATAAGGTTTCATCATGAGAAATAAATAAAATACCATATGGATATTCTTTCATGAATTTTTCCAGCCATTCTAAGGTGTCCAAATCAAGATCATTGGTAGGCTCATCAAGACAGAGCAAAGTCACATGACGACTCAATATTTTTAAAAGCTGAAGCTTGACTTTTTCACCGCCGCTTAAATAACGAATTGGAGTATTTCTTTCCACAAAGTCATTTGGCAGATGAAGCTGTATACAAAGCTTGCTGATATAGCTTAATTCATTATATTTTTCTAAAGGGATTTCGTCATTCACATTATCTTTTAAACAATATTCATAAGGTGTTAAATCATACCAGTCTTCCTCTAAAACCTGAGAAAGATAACCGATTTTTTCGTGATGCAAATCAATTTTACCGCTAAATTGAACATAAGGAAGATCAATACCGGCAATAATCTTCATCAACGTACTTTTTCCATTTCCTTCTTCACCAATCAGAGCAATTCTTTCATGATCATTAAGTACCAGATCAAAATGATCCAACAGAATTTTTCCAGAATTATTTGTAATAGTTAAATCATGTAGAGTGAGCATCTTCATACCTCCTTTGGTATGAATGACGAAAACAGCGCATTAAAAAAACATCATCATGTGGTTATCATTTGTTTCTTTAACTTAAGCTATTCTCATCTTCTCCCTCCTTTTATATTAAAAGCATAATAACACAAAAATAAAAGCTATTCAATAAGAGATAAAGATGAATCTTTGAATAAGAGAATAAGTCAATTCTATGAATCATAGGTTGATTTAAAAACAATTTATCATATGATGAAGTCAGCGGAGGTAAAGAAGATGTTTAACAAATTAAGTAAATGGATTAGTTGTTTTTTCTTGGTGGTATTATGTTCATGTTCATCACAAAAACCTGAAAATGTGATTGTTGAGTATTTTCGTTATTATCAAAATGGAGATTTGCAGGCAATTCAAAATCTTATGGCAAATAATGAAATTGCGAAAAATGAAACATATGGTTTTGAATCCATTGAGTCGATTTATATCAGTAATATGAACGACATATCAATATCTGAGGAAGAAGCTGTAATTGGTGTAGAGTTCCAAGTCCAATACAAAAAGGATAAGACGATTTTTGTCTGGAATGAAGGAAGCAATTATAGAACCTTTGTTTTGAAAAAAAAGTATGGCAAATGGAAAATTCATTCAATTGGAAATGCATAAAAAAATTGCCGGGAAACCGGCAATTAATGCGTTGTCTTTTTACAGAAGAAATCAGAAAAGGATTGAATGAGTGTAGTAATTAATAAAAGAATGAAAATTACGAATAAAGTGACATCATCTTTATAGCGGAAATAACCGTGATTCAATGCATAGTCTCCTAACCCGCCGGCACCCAGCATACCACTGATGGTAGTGTAGCCAATAAGCGCGATTAAAGTAATGGAACTGCCACGGATAATTCCCGGGATACTTTCTTTTAAATAAACACGAAAAATGGTCTGCATCGGAGAATCTCCCATTGCCTGACTGGCTTCAATAAGTCCAGGATCAACTTCCAAAAGAGATGATTCAATTTGTCTGGAGAAAAAAGGAACAGTCGCAACAACAAGCGGAGGTATTGCTCCGATAACATGAATACTGGTACCAACAATCATTCGGGTAACAGGTGCCATAGCAATCGCCATGATGAGGAAAGGGATACATCTGAACAGATTGACAACTTTATCCAATACCCACCATACAGGCTTGCATTCCATAATACCGCCCTGGCGCGTTACAACCATGACAGTACCGAAGAAAACACCGAAGATTGCAGAGATGAGTCCGGCAAAGAAAACCATTTGAATGGTTTGAAGAAAAGCAATCCACATACTGTTTAAATTACTCATAACATTTGGAATTAATAAATTTAGTAAATCAAGCATTATTTCAGCACCTCAACTTTCACACCATAACTTTCAAAATATTGAATAGCTGCATCGACATTAACACTTTCACCGCCGATAATGATAGCCAGTGAGCCAAGCGGACGATGATCGATTACTTCCAGATTTCCAAAAACAATGCTTGTATCTACACTAAAATTTCGAGATACTTCACTTATCAATGCCTTGTCTGCATTATTATTGGCATAATTCAAAAGAATCAGTTTTTCGTTTTCTTTAACTTGAATCAAAGGACTGTTGGATTCAATCATTTCATAAAGCTTATTCATAGAGCTTGTTGTCATAACAAAGTTTTTTGTTACCTGTTGTTTTGGATTGGCAAACAAATCATAGATATTGCTTTGTTCCACGATGCTTCCATTTTCCATGACTGCTACCTGGTTACAGATAGATTTAATAACTGCCATTTCATGTGTGATCAAAACAATGGTCAGATTGAGTTTTTTATTCACTTCTTTTAACAGGTTTAAAATAGACTGTGTTGTCTGAGGATCTAAAGCTGATGTAGCTTCATCACAAAGAAGTACAGTTGGATCGCTTGCTAAAGAGCGGGCAATGGCAACTCGCTGCTTTTGACCGCCTGATAGCTGTGACGGATAGGCATCCTTTTTTTCTTTTAAATCTACCAGTTCAAGAAGGTCATCTACCTTTTTATTGATTTCCTGCTTAGAAAGTCCGCTTCCTTTCAAAGGATAGGCAATGTTCTGTGCAACGGTTCTTGAAGGCATCAGATTAAAATGCTGAAAGATCATACCAATCTTTTTTCTTACCTTTCGAAGTTCTTTTTCACTTAGTTTTGTGATATCAACTCCATCAATAATGACTTCACCACTGGTTGGTCTTTCAAGCAGGTTGATACATCTGACCAATGTTGATTTACCGGCTCCGGAAAAACCGATGATACCATAAATATCACCATCGTGAATTGTTAAAGAGACATCTTTGCAGGCGTGTACATCTTTTTCTTTGGATGCGAATGTTTTTGTCACATGTTTTAATTCAATCATACAATCCTCCTTATATTCAAAAAAAAACCCGTCATCTGGGACGAGTTATCGTGTTACCACCCTGTTTCATATTATCCTCACAGATAATACCTTACCAAGTACGCTGTTGATACTTGTCTGCGTTAACGGGCAGCACCGTCATAGATTACCTATCATCTATGCCACTCAGCGGCCATCTTCATTATCACTTTCACATTCATTTCCACCAGCCATGAACTCTCTTTTGATCCTTTGATAACTACTATTCGCTTCATTGCGTTTTGTTGAGATTAGATTAACACTTTCAGCGGTTTTTGTCAATCGATGTTCAGGAATTGATGATTATTGAAAAAAAGAATTGATAAGATGAAAAAATATAAGGATATAATAAACAGATTTGAGTTGGAATTTAGTTATAATTTACCAATTTAGACTATTTAAAAAATAGGTGTTGTGATAAAATAGAACTATCAAGGAGAAAAACTATGATATTAAAATTGTTAAGAAAAATGGGGTTCAATCTTGAAGAAAGCAGTTGGATTCTTTATGATGTGGCCAATTCTGCCCAAACTTTGACCACGATGACAGTACTGTTTCCTTTACTGATTGCTTTTATAGCTCCAAAAAGTGAAGGAAGTATCTGGGTAGGATGGGCAAATACACTGTATGCTTTGATTTTAGCGTTCCTGTCTCCTATTTTGGGTACAATTGCAGATTATAAAGATCAAAAAATGAAGTTCTTTAAATTCTTTTTAGGAATGGGAGTCATTGGAGGATTTCTTTTGGCACTGCCAATCTTTGACTATAAGGCATGTGTAATCATTTATGTATTTGCCATGATGGGTTATGCAGCTGCCAATATTTTCTATGATGCCTTTTTAGTTGATGTCACAACGGATGATAGAATTCATAAAGTCAGCAGTGCCGGTTATGCCTGGGGATATATCGGAAGTGCAGTACCTTTCTGTATTTTTATCATTCCATTTGCAGCAGTTACTCTTTTCGGAAATGAGCAAGGTAATTTGGTTCTGGGTGGATTTACATTGACATATCGTGTTGCTATCATGATTTCAATGTTGGCGGCAGTTGTTTGGTGGGCATATCATTCCAGACCATTTATTCAGAATGTCAAGCAAGTACATTATTATGAACCTGAAGAACATTATATTCGCAAAAGCTTTACACGTCTGATTGATTCTTTCAGAAATATTAAGAAAAATCGAAATGTCTTTTTGTTCTGTATTGCTTATTTCTTTTACATTGATGCTGTTAATACGGTAATTCATATGGCAGTTTCACTGGCAACAGATATGGGTGTAAGTGATGTTGAGTCCTTGTTTGTTGTGATCTTTATAAATATAATTGCTTGTCCAGGCGCAATTATATTTGGAAAACTGACAGATAAATTTGGTGGAAAACCTATGTTGTTTTCAGCAATTGCCGGTTACTTTATTGTAGTGCTAGTAGGAAGTCAGCTGTCCAGAAACGTTCATATGATTTGGGTATTGGGCTTTTTAGTTGGCTGTTTCCAAGGTGGTATTCAGGCAGTTTCAAGAAGCTATTATGCTTTATTAATTCCGGCGAAAGAAGATAGTAATGAGTATTTTGGATTTTTTGAAATTTTTTCAAAATTCTCTGCTATTTTAGGACCTTTCATTATCACAATCGTTGTAACCATTACCAAAAAACCAGAATACGGAATACTGGGTTTAATTCCTTCTCTGATCATTGGAGCTGTATTATTGGCAATGGTCAAAGATCCTCAAAAACGAATCAATCAGTAAACACACCAGAAGGTGTGTTTTACTTTAACCGAAAAACATCCAGTACATTGATAATTTCATAATAGCCTTGAGTTGTAAGATCAATGGTTAATAGGACAAGACAAAGACTGTTTTCACGATTATGAATGTGACCAATGCATAGATAGTGATGATTGAATACGGCAATTAATTGATAATGGATGCCCTTAATAGCTTTTACAGCCTGTGATAAAATTATTTCATGAGTATCTTCTATCGTTGTAACATTCGGCATTAGCTCTAAGAACTCTTTCGTTTGCGGATTGAAACGGTGTATACCTTTTCCTTTGCAAAGATAATATGTTTTATTGTTTTGAGTTGCACAAAGAAAAGGCTGTTTGTTTTTATATGAAAAAGATGTTTCAAAAGGATAAATGATATTAGTCTGATTTTGTTTTAGCACTGTCATGGTTTCATCATAACAGGTATTGAAGAGAAGTAAAGCAGAATGATTGAGTTTTGGTATAGCTTGAAGTTTTGGCCTTGTTTTGATACACTAAAAAAGAAAGAGGTGTACTATGAAAATATTAGTAACAGGCGGATGTGGATTTATTGGATCACATACAGTTGTTGAATTGTTAAATAAAAATTATGAAGTGGTGATAGTCGATAATTTTTATAATTCTAAAAGAGAGGTATTGGACAACATTAAAGAAATTACGCATAAAAGCTTTGGTTTTTATGAAGCGGATTGCTGTGATGAGACTGCAATGAGAAAAATATTTAAAGAGAATAAAATTGATGCAGTCATTCATTTTGCCGGCTATAAGGCAGTAGGGGAAAGTGTTGCCAAACCATTAATGTATTATCAGAATAATATCGATTCTACATTGATTCTTGTTAAGGTGATGAAAGAATTTGATTGCCATAAGCTTGTATTCTCATCAAGTGCTACGGTATATGGTTCTCCGGCATCTTTACCAATTCAGGAAGATTTTCCATTATCAACAACCAATCCTTATGGAACTACAAAATTATTTATTGAAAGAATCCTAACAGATATTGCCCATGCAGACAATGAGATGGGTGTTGTGCTTTTAAGATATTTTAATCCTATTGGTGCACATAAATCCGGATTGATTGGAGAAAATCCAAATGATATCCCAAATAACCTGATGCCTTATATCGTAAAAGTTGCAACAAAAGAGCTACCACAGGTCAATGTATTTGGTAATGATTATGATACAATAGATGGTACAGGTGTTCGTGATTATATTCATGTTGTAGATTTGGCTTTAGGCCATATCAAAGCCATAGAAAAAATCAAAGATACTGCAGGGGTATTGATTTATAACTTAGGAACAGGTAAAGGAACCAGTGTCTTAGAATTAATTGAAACATTTGCCCGAGTGAATCAGGTAGAAGTTCCTTATCAGATTACCGATCGCCGTCCCGGAGATATTGCTGCATGTTATGCTGATCCAACCAAAGCGAAGGAAGAATTGGGATGGGAAGCTGTTAGAAATATTGAAGATATGTGTCAGGATGCCTATTCATTTGTTAAAAAGGTGAAAAATTTATGATCGAACTGATTCAATCTAGAAGAAGTATTAGAAGTTATTCAGATAAAAAAGTCCGTGATGAAGATTTAGATCAGATTGTTCAATGTGGTGTTATGGCTCCCAGTGGCATGAATACACAGGGAATCGAGTTTTGCGTCATCACCAATGAGCTTGTTTTAAAAGAATTGGAAGATTTGGCAGGAAGACCTTTTTTCTATCAGGCACCGGCACTCATTGTCGTTTATGGAGAAAAGGATAATCGTTATGCTGCTTATGATGGAAGTTGTGCTATGACACAAATGCAGCTGGCAGCTTGTGCGCTGAATCTGGGAAGCTGTTGGATCAATCAGATGAAGGATTATGTATTGGAAGAAAAATTTGATGCTGTGATGACTCGTCTTGGATTAAAAGATAAGGTGATTGTAGGATCTTTGGCTGTAGGTTATGGCATGGAAGGACCTAAAGAAAAACAGATCAAAGAAAACAGAATTCATTATGTAAAATGAAATAAGCGATTGTTGATACATTCGCTTTTTTTTGAGTATGTGCTAAAATGAAATCATAAAGGATGTGAACATATGGAAAATGAAAATAAAGGAATGCTATTACTTAAAAAAGGAAAAAAAGGTCTGGTTCATTTGCTTTTCAGTCGTTTGGGTCTGATCTTGATTTTACTGATTTTTCATTTTTTTCTTTTATTCGGTGCTTTTAAATGGTTTTATGATTTTTTGCCGCATGTTTTAGGAGGAAGCGCTCTTTTTACTGTTGGCATGGTATTATATCTTCTCAACAGTCGTATTGATCCTACCGCAAAAATTACCTGGCTTGTTGTCATCATGCTTTTGCCAGTATTTGGAGCATTATTGTTTTGGTATACACAAAGCGACTTAGGCAACCGCGTTTTAAAAGCTCGCCTGAAGCAATTGATCGATCAAACTCAAAACAGTCTTCCTCAAAATCAGGATGTCTTGACAGCTTTTGAAAATGAAAATCAAGAAGCTGCTGGTTTGGTCCATTATTTAAAGAATAGCAGTAATTTTCCTGTTTATGATCATACAAGTGTCACTTACTTTCCGACAGGAGAAAAAAAGTGGGAAGAGCTTTTACGTCAATTGGAAGAAGCGAAACATTTTATTTTCTTAGAATATTTCATCGTAGAAGAAGGACTCATGTGGGGCAGAATTTTGGAAATACTGGCACGCAAAGCAAAAGAAGGTGTTGATGTCAGAGTGATGTATGATGGTACTTGTGAATTCTCAACTCTTCCGCATGATTATCCAAAACGTTTAAAAGCTTTGGGTATTCAATGTAAGATGTTTTCTCCGGTGACTCCTTTTGTATCTACTCATTATAATTATCGCGATCATCGTAAAATTCTAGTCATAGATGGTCATACGGCGTTTAATGGCGGTGTGAATCTTGCAGATGAATATATCAATCATATCGAAAAACATGGTCATTGGAAAGATGTGGCAGTTATGCTGAAAGGAGAAGCAGTAAAAAGCTTTACGTTAATGTTTCTTCAAATGTGGAATATAAATGAAAAAGAAGCCGTGTTTGAACCATTTCTTTCTTATCCAACAACTTCATTACAAGCAAAAGGGTATGTGATTCCTTATGGAGATTGTCCTTTAGATCGTGATAAAGTTGGAGAACGTGTCTACATGGATCTTTTAAATCGTGCTCAGAAATATGTGCATATTATGTCGCCTTACCTTATATTAGACGGAGAAATGGAAACAGCTTTGAAATTTGCTGCAGAAAGAGGTATAGATGTGAAACTGATTCTGCCCGGGATTCCGGATAAGAAAGCTCCTTATTCACTGGCTAAAACACATTATGCATCGCTATTGGCTTCAGGTGTTAAAATCTATGAATATGCACCAGGTTTTGTTCATGCAAAAGTCTTTGTCAAGGATGACAGAGAAGCTGTTGTCGGCACCGTCAATTTAGACTATAGAAGTCTTTATCATCACTTTGAATGTGCTACTTATATGGCGCAGACAGATTGCATTATGGATATTGAAAAAGATTTTCAAGAAACGCTTCAAAAATGTCGAAAAGTAACTTTTGAAACAATAAAATCTGAAAAGCTTTCTTTAAAGCTTATGGGCTTTGTTTTGAAAACAATTGCACCTTTAATGTAATAAGAGTAATCGAATCAAAATGAGAAAACCATAATGTTTATATACCTATGCATATATTTTTAATGAAATAAATCACATAAATAATTCCACACTCTCATACAATGTAAATATTGACATAATCATATATATAAATTATAATAAAGATATAAAAAATATCCATTTTGGTTTGGAGGATAAAATATGATAGAACCAGTAATTATTAATGGTAAAAAGTAAACATAATCATATTTTATAGCTTACTTTTTACCGAGCTTGAAGAATTATTTGAAAAAGAAAAGAAAAAAGAAGCAATGGGACTGAAAATTGTCCAACAACACACAAACTAAAGTAGAACTGTTGGTTATGTATATTTAAATGGCTGATTAATTGTATGAGAGTAATTAGAAGGAGATATTATGCGAGAACAAATCATGAGTGCGCCTTTCCTTTTTAGGTATTTATTTCGCTATACATTGATTTTATTTATTCTGGGATTGTTTTTTTGGCTTCTGATTTCCTTGATGAAACTTCAGAAAAGATGGCAAACTGACAAGAAACGCTGGCTGCTTCCCACATCAAGTGTTTTATTATTGATTGCAGTTTTAGTTCAGGCATATCAAAATCGTTATCTTAATCCTGCTGTTTTTTATCCTGTTATGGCAGTAACTAGTGCATTGGTATTGGAAGGTGTTTTTAATTTTTCATTAACAAAAAAAAGTGTTTTGATGTCATTTGCCGTTTTGGCTATTGTTACTTGGGGATTATTTGATAGCATCAACACGTTTACTTATCATGTTCCAACAAGTGAAGCAGAAAAAGCGTATGAATTGAATCTAGAAAAACAGGATTGGTTTTGTCAGGTAGAGACTTTTTATTCCGTTTTGAATTCAACAAAGGATGTTACGAATTGTCACAATTTTTTCTATGACTTTGAAGAAAATGAATTTCGAGTTTTTGTTTATGCATCAGATCAGGATCAATTTGTTGATCAGTTTTCATGGGCAAAACGACTTCTTTTGTTTCGAGATGATCCAAAACCGATTGAAATAAAATGGGAGAATTTAGATCAGTATAAAATCACCAAAAAGATGCCTGATATTTGTTTTGTTACTCATTATCATGATAAGACATATGAAATACAAATTTATTCAAAATTTGAGTTTTCTGATCAAAACAGTGTAAATTTGAAAGATTTGACAGAGTCAATGTTCAGATTATAAAGTGAATCCTCTGTATGAGAAACATATGGAGGATTTTTCATCTGATTATTCTGATTTTAATAAAAAAGCGTCCAAAGCTTGCTTTAGACGTAGATCATGTTATTTTGATTAAAGAATGTTTAAATGTTCCAGAAGAATTTTCAAGCCCAATAAGATTAAAACGATTCCTCCAGCCAATTCAGCTTTAGATTTGTATTTCATGCCAAACACATGACCAATTTTTACACCTGTCATGGATAAAATAAAGGTGATAGAGCCAATTAATATGACAGCTAGGACAATATTGACATCGATTAACGCAAACGTTATGCCGACTGCAAGAGCATCAATACTGGTTGCAATAGCCAGCATCAACATGGATTTGGGATCTAATGAAGCGTCACCACATTCTTCGCAGCTGTTTTGTTCCATAGATTCATGAATCATATTGAAACCGATAAAGCCTAATAGAATAAATGCAATCCAGTGATCGATAGATGTGATATACTGTTCAAAGCTTTTTCCCAGCAGATAACCAATCAGAGGCATCAAACCTTGAAATCCGCCAAACCAAGCACCAACAAGAACTTGTTTTTTTATATCGATCTTTTTTAATGCCAGCCCTTTACAGATAGAAACTGCAAAAGCATCCATGGCCAATCCAACTGCACAAGTAATAAGGGTAATTGTGTCCATTTTGTCCTCCTCATAAATAAAACTCATGAACAATAGAAAACTATTGTCCATGAGTCTCGTTTTTTAAGATAATACCAGATTTACATCAGTTTGTTGATATTACCGCCATTTGGCAAACTACTCCCTCAAAGGATATGTATAATGTATCGAATTTAGACTTGAATGTCAATAGACATAAAAGACAAAATGTGTGAAGTAAAAAATAATAATTGATTTAAAAGTGGGATTTTAAGAAAGATTTTGCATAAATAATAATAGAGGTGAATAAATGAAATGCGCAAGATGTTCCAATGAGGATCCGCGTTATTTTTATCAAGATGATAAAGTGTTCTATTGTCGCAAATGTGTTCAGTTTGGAAGACTTGATGTTGGTGAAAAAATCATCCCTAAGACCTATATGTGCAAAAAGCACAGAGTAAAAGCACATCTTGATTTCGAATTGAGTGATGCACAGAAAGAAGCATCCAGCCGTTTGAAAGACTATGCACTTGCGAAAAAGGATACTTTAGTATATGCCTGTTGTGGTGCTGGCAAGACTGAAATTTGTTTTGAAGTGATAACAGCCTTTCTTAATAACTCAAAAAAAGTAGGTTTTGCGATATCACGAAGACAGGTAGTATTGGAAATTGCATCAAGACTTAAACATGCTTACCCTTCACTTAAGGTGATTGCTGTATGTCAGGGACATACACAAATAGATGATGGAGATTTGATTGTCTGTACGATGCACCAGTTATATCGATATCATCAGACGTTTGATCTTCTCATCATGGATGAAGTTGATGCTTTTCCTTATAAGAATAATGAAGTATTGGAAGCTATTGCCATGAATGCCTGTAAGGGTGTTAAAATTTATCTGACTGCTACACCTTCAAAAAACATGCTTTCAGATGTCCAAAACAAAAAACTGGAAATTGTTGAACTGTTTACTAGGCCTCATGGATTTCCGCTTGTAGAACCGAAAATCCGCAGAGTTCCTTTTTACTTCCTTCACATGCTCTGTGTGATTTATCCAAGAATTCATGAGCCATGGCTGGTATTTGTTCCTACAATTGAACAGGCAAAACGGTATGCAAGAATTTTTTCAAAAGTGATCCCTTGTTCATTTTTTACCTCCACTACTGAAAACAAAGAGGAAATTCTTGAACGGTTTAGAAAAAAAGAATTAAATCTATTATTCACCTCTACCATATTAGAAAGGGGCGTTACATTCCAAGGTGTGAATGTGATTGTCTTACATAGTGATCATCCGGTTTTTGATGAAGCAAGTTTGATTCAGATTGCAGGTCGTGTCGGAAGAAGCAGACAGCAGCCAAGCGGTATCGTCCTTTTCTATGCAAAAGAAATCAGTTTAGATATGAAAAGATGTGTTCGTGCTATAAGGAAAATGAATGAAAGCTTGTAAGATTTGTTTTAGAAGTGTAGATGAAGGAGTAAGCTTGAGAGAATATCTGTTTTATGATGATATAATATGCGGTAATTGCCGTCATAAATTCATTGAAAACAAGAAAACCTATAGTTATCATAACCTGAGAATAACAGCCTTCTATTTATATGATGATTTTTTAGAGAGCCTTTTGTTTCAGTATAAGGAAGCAAGAGATATTGCGCTGGCTGATGTTTTTTTATGGAAAAAAAAGGAAGAAGTTTTTGACATCTTTCGACACAGCGCCTGTATTTTGATGCCATCCAGTGAGCAAAAGATCAAAGAAAGAGGTTTTCACCATCTTGAAAGAATGCTGGAATGTTGTCATGTTGAACCTATATCGTGTTTCGAAAAAAAAGATGGTTATAAGCAAAGTACTCAGCGTGCCAGTGAGCGCGGGAAAATAAAAGAAGTAATAAAATTGAAATATCCAATAGAAAAGGATTTTATTCTGTTTGATGATGTGATCACAAGTGGAAATACTCTTTTAAGTACTGCTTCACTGCTGAAAGATTCCAATCAAATAGTTAAAGCGGTGGCCCTTAGCGTACATCCTCTCTTTGTCGAATTGTGCGAAAAAGAAAGGTTGTAAGAGAATGACGTTTTTTCTATACTGTATTTGCAGGAAAGGAGTACGATATGCAAGGAAAAGTAAAATGGTTCAATCAGGAAAAAGGATTTGGCTTTATTGTAGGAAATGACAATAAGGAGTACTTTGTACATTATACACAGATTCAGATTTCTGGATTTAAGACGCTGGATGAAGGCGGTCTTGTGGAATTTGATCCTGTTGAAATTGAAAAAGGTCTTCAGGCGAAAAACGTAGTAAAAATAGAAACTGCAGCATGAATTTATTTGCAAAGTGAATTAAAAACATTTATAATATGACGTATGAAGATTCAGATTCATAGAAAGGTATAAGATTATGCAAGGAAAAGTTAAGATGTTCAACCAGGAAAAGGGTTATGGCTTCATCACAGTTGAAGGAGGAAAAGATGTATTTTTCCACTATTCACAGTTGGTGATGGAAGGATATAAAACAATTGAGAATGATGCAGAGGTTGAATTCGAGCTGGTTGAAACAGATCGTGGTCCTCAGGCTCACAACATTGTAAAACTGTAAGAACACAAAGATTTATAAAAAAGTGGAGGAAACGCCACTTTTTTGTTTAATTGCTATTCTAAATTTGATATAATATACTAGAAATGCTTTATCTATTGTATATGGAGGATAAAAAGTATGGGCTTATTAGGAAATTTATTTAATGAAGAAAAACGTATTATGAAAAAATACGAGCAGAAGGCAAATGAAGTAGTTGCACTAGAATCTGCAATGGCAAGTCTGAGCGATGATGAATTAAAAGCTAAGACCGCTGAATTTAAACAACGTTTGGCAAATGGTGAAACGAAGGATGATATTCTTCCAGAAGCATTTGCGACCATTCGTGAAGCAGCAAAAAGGGTATTGGGAGAATTCCCTTTCTATGTACAGATCATTGGTGCATTAGTACTTAATGGCGGTGATATCGCTGAGATGAAAACCGGTGAAGGAAAAACACTGACTTCAATTATGTGTGTTTATTTAAATGCATTGGAAGGAAAAGGTGTACATGTCATCACAGTAAATGATTATCTGGCTGGACGAGATGCTGCCTGGATGGGAGAAATTTACCGATTCCTTGGGTTGACTGTCGGAGTGAATTCCAGAGAGCTGAACATTTATCAGAAGCAGGACATCTATAAATGTGATATTACATATACAACGAATGCTGAACTAGGATTTGACTATCTTCGTGACAACATGGTGACTCGTGCATCAGATCGTGTATTACGTGGTTTAAATTTTGCCGTGATTGATGAAGTTGACTCAATTTTGATTGATGAAGCAAGAACACCATTGATTATTTCTGGCGGAAAGAAAGAAACAGCTGACTTCTATCGTCAGGCAGATATTTTTGCTAAATCATTGACGAAAAAAGACTATGTGATTGATGAACGTTCAAAAGCAATTAATTTGACAGATTCAGGTGTTGATCGTGCTGAACAGATGTTTAAAATTGACAACTTGTATGATGTTAAACATGTACAATTGGTTCATCATATCTCTATGGCATTGAAAGCCAACTATATTATGAACAAAGATGTTGAGTATGTTGTTCATGATGGTGAAATTGTCATTGTTGACCAGTTTACCGGACGTATTATGAAGGGAAGAGCTTTCTCTGATGGATTGCATCAGGCCCTTGAAGCAAAAGAAGGATGTAAAATCCGTGAAGAAACGTCAACTCTTGCTACGATTACTTATCAGAACTTCTTTAGATTATATGAAAAGCTGGCAGGTATGACAGGTACAGCTAAAACAGAAGAAGAAGAATTCTTGAATACGTACAATATGCGTGTACTGGTTGTCCCAACTAATCGTCCAGTAGCTCGTATTGATTATCCAGATGTTGTGTATCGCACACCAAAGCTGAAATTTGATGCTTTGCTTAAAGAAGCAAAACAGCTTCATGAAAAAGGACAACCGGTTTTGATTGGTACAATTTCAGTAGAAGTATCTGAAAAACTATCTGAAATGTTTACAAAAGCCGGTATTAAGCATCAGGTATTGAATGCGAAAAATCATGCAAAAGAAGCTGAAATCATTAAACATGCCGGAGAAAAAGGTGCTGTGACAATTGCTACAAACATGGCTGGACGTGGTACCGATATTAAGATTGATGATGAGGTTCGTGCG
>CAMEIZ010000001.1 GCA_945919165.1 uncultured Traorella sp. | reverse complement strand
TTGCCAAACCTCCGCCAACAGCAAATAAACCTGTTTTAAAGAATTCCCATGCAATCTGTAACAGCTCAATCATGTTTCAGCCACCCCGCTTTACTTAATATGACACCCAGAATACCTGAGATAATAACCATCCATACTGTAGAAAGTCCTGTAAACAGTGAAAGCACTAATGCCAATGCAAAAATACAGAAAGCTGCAATGTTTTTAATACTTTTCTTCCATAGATTCATAATAGCATTTATCATCAGCATACATACGGCAACATTAATGCCCATAAGTGCATGCTGAACTATTTCCAGTTCCGCAAAATTAGAAATTAATGATGCAATCAGTGAAATAATGATAAAAGACGGACTAACCACACCAAGTGTTGCGACAATCCCTCCAATGATTCCTTTTTGATAATAACCAACAAATGTGGCCGTATTCACCGCAATAATACCTGGTGTACATTGACCAATTGCATAATAATCCATGATTTCATCTTCTGTTGCCCAATGATATTTTTCAATGACTTCTTTTTGAATCATTGGCAGCATGGCATATCCGCCGCCAAAAGTAAACAGCCCCATTTTAAACCAAGCAACATAAAGCTGAATGAGTACTTTCATCAAATCCCCTCCTTAATTATCATATGCATTATACCCTAACCTAAAAATGCTGTCAAAGCTTTGTTAGAGTATACTCTATTTGTTCGTACAATCTAATTTAAAATGGTGAATTGTATTCATATCTGCCATACTAGCCAATCCTCCTTTTTGAGTCGTAATATAAGCCGCGTAAAGATTACTGAAATAAAGATATGATGACAATTCATCTTTATTCAAGGAATCAAGATCAGTTTTTTTATATTTTAAAAGCTGAAAGAGAAAAGACCCTATGAAAGCATCTCCGGCACCAGTTGAATCAACTGCATCAACCTGCCATCCTTTCACTTCAGCTTTTTCATTTTTCGTAAAACTTAGTGCACCATTTTTTCCTTTTGTAATGATGAGCAGTTTACATCTATCTTTTAACAGTAATGGCAAGGCTTCCTCTATTTGATCTGTTCCACAAATAAAATCTAATTCATCATCTGATACTTTAATTATATCTGCATAACGCATAAACGTATGCACAGTATCTCTTAATTGAGCATGATTATCCCATAATGATAAACGTATATTAGGATCAAAGCTAACAAGTATTTTTTTTGAAATAGCCAGTTCAATGATTTTCTGATGCGCCTTTTTCATAGGTGAATCCACTAAATCCACACTGCAGAAATGAAGGATTCCAATATTCTCTAATGCTTTTTCACTTTCTTCATCAAAAGTGTACTGCAGATCTGCAGCTGTTTTTCGATAAAACTTAAAATCACGGTTTCCATCCTTGGCTAATGATACAAATGCTAAAGATGTATCATCACATTCACTTTTTTTCACATAGGAAGTATTGATTTTTTTATCTTTCATACATTCGATCAAATAATCGCCAAAAGCATCACAACCCACCTGACTCAATACTACTGCATTTGCTCCCAGCATGGCTGCTGCACCGGCAACATTGGCAGGAGTTCTTACTGCCGCATTTTCAAATGAAAAGACATCTTTTAATCGTTTGCCTTTTTCTTGGGGGAGTAAATCAATCAAAACTTCTCCAATTGTACACAAGCCTTTCATTGAGTCACCCCTATATTGTTTTCAGCATTTCAATTAACGCATCTGTATTGTTTTGTGTTGTTGCCCAGCTTGTACAAATTCGAATAATATTCATATCATTCTTTTTTCCAAAATCTGATACAACAAATTTAGATGATAACTTCTTATATTGTGTATCACTCAGTAAAAGAAATTGCTGATTGGTGAAGGATTCATATGCAAAAGGAATAGAAGCTTCTATACAAGCCTGTTTGATTTGCATAGCCATTTCAATGGCATGCTTTGATATTTTAAAATAAAGATCATCTTTAAATAATTCATCAAACTGAATCCCCAGCATTCTTCCCTTTGCCAGCATTCCGCCGCGCTGTTTAATCATATAACGGAAATCTTTCTTTAACGCATCCTTGGTAATGACAACCGCTTCACCAAACAATGCCCCAACCTTTGTTCCTCCAATATAAAACACATCGCATAATTTTGAGAGTTCTTTCAACGTAATATCATTCTTCTCGCTCATAAGTCCATAGCCTAAACGAGCCCCATCAATAAATAATGGTAAATGATAGTGTGTACATACTTGATAAAGATCTTTCAGTTGTTTTTTTGAATACAATGTTCCATTTTCAGTTGGAAATGAAATATATACCATAGCTGGCTGTACAGTATGTTCTTTATTTGAATCATGAAGATGATTTTCCATAACTTCTTTTACCTGATTTCCACTAATTGTTCCATCTTCACTCTTTAATGATATAACTTTATGACCACAGGCTTCCACAGCACCTGTTTCATGTACATTAATATGTCCACTTTCTGCGGAAATGACACCTTGATAAGGACGAAGAATCGCATCAATCACAATCAGATTGGTCTGAGTGCCGCCAACTAAAAAATGTACATCTGCTTTGGAATTGCCTATCGCCTTTTGAATTCTTTTTCTCGCACTTTCACAGATTTCATCCATTCCATAACCGCAAGTCTGCATCAAATTACTCTCTTGCATCCTTTTCAGTATATTTTCATGTGCTCCTTCGAGATAATCACTTTCAAAATGAATCATATTGTTTCCTCCTTCATCTTATCAATAGAGTCCTGTTTCACTCTTTCTCTTAATTTTTTTGTAAATTCAAATACTTCACATTCAGAAATACCATATTCTAGCTGCAATTCTCTCTCTAATGGAATCCATGTTGACAGATCAGCTTCATTGTGTTGAATTAATACTTCCAGCTTATCCAAACACTTATATAGTTTTGCTTCTTTTGTTGTCATATCTCTCATTTCATCAAAAAGACTTTTCAGCTTTTCCTTAAATTCTCCGCTAATGCAAGATATCAGATAATCCTGAGCCTGATTTTCAGTATTTTCATCCGCTTCTGTCTTTTCAAAAACCGGAATATCTTTTGTAATGGCTTCACCCAAATCATGAACAATACAAAGCTCAATGACCCGCTGTATGTTGATATCCTTTATTTCATCAGCTATCATCATAGCCATTAACGCCATTCTCCAACTGTGTGCAGCTACAACTTCACGTGTACCGTCACTCGTCCAACTATGTCGTGTAACCTGTTTTAGATTTTCACTTATATGCATAAATTTTAAAAACTCATCGATTTTCATACTTCCTCCTGATAAACAACCTGAAACTCTTCACAGACTATTTTCATATTTTCATCAAAACTTCTATTTATTTGTTTTAGTTCTTTACTGAAAAAATCCTGATGAATTCTTCTCCATTCAGCTAATGAACGATCACCTTCACCCTCTTTATATGCATGTTCTTCACTTACATTTTTATAGCTTTCCACATAAACTTTTGTTGTTTGTATGATACATACAGCTTCATTTTTAGAATCTAAAATGACACTATATTCACCTTCTACAGGTAAAGATTCATCACCATTCTCATACCATATATAAGCACTGCAGGTTGCTGTTTTTATCCCCTTCTTCACCAGATCTGCCAACCCATCCGGATCTCCTCCAAAAGCCCATGCTTCATATTTGCCCACTAATTTTGATTTTTTCCATAAAGCTTCTGCATTCATAATTTCACATCCTTTGCTCTCCATTATATCATATTTATTTAACGAATAAGCATGATGTCTGTAAGAGAATCTTATTAAAATTGCCCGGGAAATAAGAAAAGAACCTTTCGGTTCTTATAGTTCACAGATATTGCCCTGCTTATCAGCAAGCAATACACTTAACTTTAATTGTTCTTTTACTACTTTGGATATTTCATTCCACTGTCTTCGCGTCAAATTCGTATCATTGAAAGCAATCGAATAATATGTGTTGCCATCTTCTATACGTGTAATCAGTTCACTGATTTTATTAGGCAGTGTCTGTTTTCTTCCTCGTTTTACACCTTGAATATTAATAATCCATTTTCTTTCATCATTTTCGGCGATTAATTCATTCTTAGCTTCCATATACGTATATCCCTGTTCATTCAACCAGCTTTTTAAAATATTGTTGAGATCTTCAGTATTTCGTTTCATTTTCGCTTTTTTAGCTGCTAATTTTTCTTCTGGTGTTTTTGAAGGCCGACCTCTTTTTTTATTTGGAAAACGCTGTGGACGATTAAAATCATCTAATTTATAGCGAATAATTAAATGTGAGCCATATCCGGTTGTTCCTTTTGGTGTTTTAATAATTTCATCACCTTCAAGACAAACCTTGTACATAGCCTGACAGCATGTTGGCATTGTTGCATGCTGAGGCGAAATTTCTTGATGCAGTGATTTACTGGAAATTTCGATTTCAGTAAGTCCTGCTTCCTTTGCCTGTTGTTTTTTTTCTTCTAATGCATATAAGTAATCTTTAATTCCTGGACCTTTCATGGAAATTCCTCCTTCATTGACCACATTGTAAAACTTTATCTTTGTCGAAATCCCGCACATTTTGACAAAGCTTTAAATTATTTCAAATTTTGTTTATAATATGAGTTAGAGGTAACTATGGAAAAATCCGAATTTAAGAAATGCTTACAAATTATTGATAAAATTGAAGCCTGGAATTTAACAAAAGATACATTTTTCGATACTTTTTTTCATCAGGCTGAAGCTGAATCTTTTTTACTTGATCAAGATATGTTTTCTGAAATGATCCATCATTTAATAGAATCCAATAATTTTATTCAATTTGATAACACTTTTGATCTTTCTGAACCGCTGTATATCTTTTCAAGAACACAGCATCACTCAAAGCTGGAAGCTTTGTCTATCTTTGAAGCCATGATTCAGCATCCTGATTACTATAGCTATTGTAATAATCATCTATCTGGTGAAATAGATTTATCTTCTTTTGGATATTTTAAAAACATTCTTGTTTCTACCAATCTTTTTACAAATCAAAATGATCGTATGTTTTTTAATCCTGACTATTTGGATGATCTTACTTGGATTCTTAAAGACAAAAAAGAAGGCTATAACTGTTCTTATGCACTTAAAACGTATTATACTCATCAACTCTATCATAAACTTTCCTTAGAATTTAGAAATGAAGAAAAAGAAATGATTTCATTTCCAAACAAAGAAAAAATGTTAACTGTTTTTCCAAAAATAGGAATTCCTGTTGATCGTGACTGTTCCAAAGAACTTCAGAATTTTTTTAAAGATACCTTGTTAAATGAATTTAAGCATCAGTGTTGTATCTGCCATATAAATATCGTTCAATTGCTGATAGCTTCTCATATAAAACCGTTCCGAGACTGCAGTTATTTGATTGAAGCTATGGATAACAATAATGGTCTTTTATTATGTCGCAATCACGATTATCTTTTTGATCAAGGATACATCAGTTTTGATGCAGACGGCCAGATTATTATTTCAAAAGAAATAGCTAACAACTTAGATATCTATCAGCTGCACCAAAACTTTAAGCTGCCTTCATGTGTCATGACCCCTACCAGAAAAGAATTTTTAAGCTATCATCGAAAAAATTTATTGAAACAGTAATATTAAAAGATATATATGAAAATACATATTATAGGACCCAGTGGTTCTGGAAAAACAACACTTGCTCAGAAACTTTCAAATCAATACAAAATTCCTTTTTATGAATTAGATGATATATTTTGGGATGATTCAGATGGGAAATTCAACAAAAAAAGAGATCCTGAAAAACGAAATGAACTACTTCAAAACATCCTGCAGAATAAAAACTGGATTATTGAAGGGGTTCAATACTCATGGTTAAAAGACAGCTTTTCACAGGCAGATATTATTTATTTAATGAATATTTCTCCATTCATTTGCCGATTTAGAATCATAAAAAGATTTGTCATAAGAAAATGGAAATGTCAAAATGAATCTTTTTCATCACTGATCAGCTTATTAAAATGGACTAAAAAGTTTTATCAAGTCAATCTTTTGGAAATCAAAGAAATATTACTGTCCTATGAAAATAAGGTAATCATCATCAACAAAAGAAAAGATATTGATAAAATCGTTTATTAAATAATTTAGGCAGAGCTTTTTCGCTCTGCCTTGTTATTTTCTATCATCTAATGAAAATATTTGTTCGCCATCTTGAGAAATTAATAATTTTCCTCTGGCATAATTTAATGCATAATTAGGATCTTGAAGCATTTCTTTCTGTTTTTTTAGCTTTTCAGTTTCATTCAAAATAGTCTGTGCCAGTTCCTGTTCCTGTTTTAATTCATCCCGTATCTGTTTTGCCGTTATCAGCTCTTTGGCGATATTGAAGATAAAGAAACATGAACATGCTAAGAGGAAAATGCTTTTTAAATGATAATTAACTTTTTTTATCCTTTTGTTTTTTATGGCTTTTTCTTTGTTCATTTTTAAGTTTTTCCTCCTTCCTTTTATCCTTCTGCACTTTCATTATATCATAGATTTTCCTTTTCGCAAATTTCGTTTTTTCTTTCAAAGGACGAAACAATTTCTTTATATGATAAAAAAAAGGAAGAATGAGTTCATAAAAGAAGTGATAATAAAGATATAAACTCCAAAGAAAGACAACTATCAGATAAACATGTGTAACACCGCCATTAATCTGATACAATCCATAATAAAACACAATTGTAATCATCATTGAAAACAAGCTGTACAGAATGACACGTATCGATTTTTTTACTGCTAATAGACACAATGATAAAAAACTGAAAAACAGACCAAATATCTGTGCACTTAAGAGATGATAAGCCAGTGCCGCTAACTGCTCATAAAGTGTCATCTAAAAAGTCGTGTCAGCAAAGATTCCTTTTTTGTTTGAGCGCTGGTATATTCAATGGCATCAATATTACCTTTAATAATCACATCTCCGTGTTCAGTATCTAACTTGTTCAAAACTAAATCACTGCCTTTTACTATCATCCAGCCTAATGAAGTTTCCAAAACAAATTCATTTTCATCAAAGCGTTCTACATTCTTTACTCCTGACAATTCAAGATGCTTTCTTTCTTTGCAGACAAAGTTATGATAAGGATTAATTTCAAATTTTAATGCATTTTCCATGGTTCACCCCTATCACTATATGATTTATATCTAAAAACATGTCTAAATGATTTCAAACAATTATACTATTTATCCCAACATTTTAGTTTATCCTCTTCCGTAATAGCTCTAATCACTTTACAGGGATTCCCAACCGCGACAGAATTATCAGGTATATCCTTTACCACAACACTTCCTCCGCCAATCACAACATTATTCCCTATCGTGACACCCGCTAATACCTGAACACCCGCTCCTATCCAAACATTATCACCTATGGTTATAGGATAGGCATATTCATATCCTTGATTTCTTCGCTCAGAATCTATTGGATGGCTTGCGGTGTAAAACCCACAATTGGGGCCAATGAATACATGATCTCCAAATTTCACCTTTGCACCATCTAAAATAACTGTATTATGATTCGCAAAAAAATTCTCTCCAATTTCAATATTATAACCATAATCACACCAGAAAGGTGCAATCACACAAAAATCTTTTTTTGTTTTATTAAACAGTTTTTTAATGATTTTTTTCTGCTCTTCCACATTAGAAGGTCGTAATTGATTATACTCAAAACATAAATCTTTTGCATAATGTCTTTCATTTATCAAATCAACATCATAATTGGCATTATACAACATCTGTTTCAGCATTTTTTCTTTTTCAGTCATTTCCTGTATTCTCCTCAACTTCTTATTGACATGTTGATTTTACCACATATTCGTTGTGATTTCTTTTTTTTCTTAACTATAAAAGTTAAATTGAATTATTATCTTTACTCTTTTATCAAAAGTATTTTATAAAAGAAAAACGAGCTTTTGACTCGTTTCTCTTTTTTATGATTTTGCCTATTTTATTAATTCAATTCTTTCCCTGCTTTTTTTCCAGCAAAAGCTAATACTGCAAGTGCCATAGCAGCAACACTGATATACAATACCATCTGAGATGTATCAGCTGTGTTAGGAGAACCAGCCTGATTCTTAACAAGAGCATCAATAGCATCTAAAATAGCCTTAGCCATGTTATCAACTTTTTCCTGCTGAGTATAATATAGATCATATTCTACAGCATCAAGAGCAGCTTTTACACCTGAGAAATCTTTGTATTCTTTTGCATCAAGAGCTTCAGCTTTCTTCACTGCTTCATTAACCTTACTGTAATCAGCTTTTTCTAATCCGATTTCAGGAAGATTGTTATCAACATTTTCAATCACAAACAATTCATTTGGCTGATTTGCAATGTGATTTTCCAATAATTCTCTGATAGTTTTTTCTGTCTGTAATACATCTTCAGCCATTTCCATACCCAACTGAGTAGCTACTTCGCTTCTGTATTGAGTAGGAGTTTCTTTCATAATTTCATCAATTTCACTCTGACGAACAAACAGTTTTTCCTGATAGTTCTTCCAGAATTCTTTTACTGGCTGACCATAAAGTTCACGGTTTTGAGCACAAAGTAACATAACTTTCTCAAAATTCCAGTAATATGAATTTTCATTGAATTCAATATCTTCTACACGATAGCTGGAATGAGTATCTGTGATCAGGTTTGTGAAATAAGGAATATATACTGTAAATTCACCATTTGCGAATGCTTGCCACTGAATTCCTGATAAGCTGTCTTCCATGTTAGGACGGAATTGAGCAATATGAATTTCCATCTGAGTTTCTGCACCAATAGCACGGAAACCAGTTTTATCTGTATCATAAGGAGTTCCTTCATAACGATATGCTTCAATATTCATAACGTCGCTTAAAGTTACTTTCTTAGTTGGTTCATAGAATGCCTTATGATCAGGAAGAGCTGTCAAGTTAGCTGGATCAATCTTTTCACTTACTTCTTTATTCAGTAAATAAGCTCCACCCCAGAAACGATAAGCACTTGAAGAACTACTAAATCCACTTGTATAAGATTCAGCTACTAATAAGTTTTCAACTGTTTCTGGCTGACCTTCTACAAATTTTGCTGTTTTAGCATCTACAGCAACCTTTAGTAAATCTTTTGAAACGATAGCATCTTCATATCTTCCGATATTGTCTAATACCATGAAGTTAGGAATTACAGCTACTTCATCTTTATTCAGCTTAACTGCTGCATACTGATGACCAGATACAATTTCCATCATCCATGTTTCATTAGGGTCTGATGCAACGACGATATTACATTCTGCAGCACCTTTTTTATCGATTTCTCTGGCAAGGATTTCCATTGCGTGTTTAGCTGATGTTGCTTCCTGTAACATAACGGCTGCCATTGACATTTCAGCAATACCTTCATCTCCAACAAGTTCATCGACTTTTCTAATTGAAGAATTATATCTAGTAGAAACAGTTGCTGAAACATATACATTCTTTTCATTGAAACCTACTTCCGGATAATCATGAATTCCATCAGCACCTTCAATTTCAGCAGCTGTAATTTCAGGGTCATCAATTATAACGGTATAACGATAAGTATGACTAGGATATTCCAGAGTATATCCATATGGATCTACATAGGTTTCTCCTTCTTTATGATCTGCAGCTGGAATCACCTTAAAAATTTTGTTGTGTTCTCTTTCAAGGTCTTCTGAACGTGCAATATAGCTTGATCCATCTTCTGAAGCATCTTCACCAACGTAGATAAGCGTACAAGCGTTAGCGTTCATCATTGTAGCTGAAATGACAACGATACCACAAAGAAGGAATGACAAAAATTTTTTCACTTCATTTACCTCCTCGTAAAAATTGCATGAAAAAAACTGTGAATAACACATTATTTATGTAAGCGGTACCGTTACAAGTCTATTATAAATGTTCTAAAATTTCTTATGGGACATTTTTCATCATTTTTATTGTATATTTATGAATTCGATCGATAAGATACAGCTTTAAAAAAAGTGATATTTTCTGAATACCACTTATCATCTAAATCATTTCCGATTCTTCTTTTATATTTTCTTCCAATATTTCAAACATTAAACTTGCTTCCTGCTTGCTTACCTGTTTGGCCAATTTCAATACACGAATGACCAGTTCTTTTGTACCAAAACGAATTGTCAGAATATCTCCTTCTTTAACATCACTGCTGGGTTTAGCTATTTTACCATTGATTAAAACTCGTTCATGATCTGCTAATTCCTTACCAATAGCTCGTCTTTTTGAAATTCTGGCAACTTTCAGATATTTATCTAAGCGCATGATAACCACCTCGAAATAAGTGTATCACATTTTAAATGAAAGTCTATAGCTGATATTTAATCGATAAAAAGGTAGTAAAAGCTTCAACTTTAGGAAATTCACTTATTATTGGAGAAACAAGAACAAAACTTCCTTGCCAATAGCCTTCAATCACAATTGGATAAATCATTCCGCTGACTTCATTAGCATCATTGATAAAGATTTTTTCATCTCTGAAAGACGTATTCCGATACACATTGCATTTTTCCAGAAAACGCTGAAATACTTTCGTTTCATGTCCCAAAGCTTTTTGATGAATGAAATAAACAGGTATTTTATATATTTCCTGCAATGTTTCACATATTTTTAAAATATCATTTTCCTTAGAACTTAATGTATCATATTTTTCTAAAACAATCTTTTCATTCTCAATATAGAATTCAATGGAATCCCCTTCTTTCAATTGATATTGTTTTCTTATTTCCTTTGGAATCACAAGTCTTCCCAAATCATCTAATCTTCTTACTATGCCGGTTGCTTTCATAGAACTTCTCCGTTTCACTTTTTCTTCTGCTATTATTATCCCTAAAATGAAACACTTTATTCATTCTGCAATAAAAAATGCTTGATCATCTATGAATCTCAAGCATTTTTTAAAGCTTCTTCACTTCTTTCAATGATTTCAATCACCATTTCCAGCCATTCTTTTCTTTTTGGAATTTTGAATTTCATTTTTTGTCCGGTATATCTAAGAATGATTTCTTTGGAAATAGATGTCATAATCTCAAACAATACAACTCCATCTAACTGATTTGAATATTCTTTTGTGAAGGTTAGTTCCACTTCTTTTGGATATTCTTTAAATGAATCTACCTTTTCTTCATTTACCAATATATCCAGACGACGTTTTTCAAATAAATATTGAACTTCTTTCGGGAGTTTTCCAAAAGTATCTTTTGTTTCTTCCATCATTGCCAATAATTCTTCTTTTGTTTGAATTTTGTCAATATTCTGATAAAAAGTAATTTTTTCATAATCTTCATCACTGAAATGTTTAGGAATATAAGCATCAATTGAAACATTTGTTTTCTTGAGTTCAACATTAACGGCCTTTGTCAGACCCTTTTCTTCACAGATCGCATCATTGAGCATTTCAATATACATATCAATACCTACCGTATCAATAAAGCCTGCCTGCTTTTCTCCTAACATATCCCCTGCACCGCGAATGGTTAAATCTCGCATAGCAATCTTATATCCGCTGCCAAGCTGGGCAAATTCCTTAATGGATTTCAAACGTTTCTCAGCAATTTCACTCAACTGTTTTGAAGGCTGATAGAACAGATAAGCATAAGCGAGTCGATCACTTCTGCCAACACGTCCTTTGATTTGGTAAAGCTGGGAAAGACCGAATGTATCGGCATTTTCAATGATAATCGTATTGGCATTAGGGATATCGATACCTGTTTCAATAATCGTAGTACATACCAATACTTTAAATTCATTATTGATAAAACGCATCATGACATCTTCAATATCATCTTTTTCCATCTGTCCATGGACAACACCGACTTCGATATCCAAATCTTTTCTCAGTTTATTCGCAACAGAATAAATGTTTTTTACGTTGTTATATAGATAAAACACTTGGCCATCACGAGAAATCTCACGTTGGATAATATCATAAATCATGGCTGTGTTTTTCTCTAATACATAGGTCTGTACACTTTGACGATTGTTAGGTGGTGTTTCTAACTGCGATAGGGAACGTACTCCGATAAGTGACATCTGTAAAGTTCTGGGAATAGGTGTGGCAGATAATGACAATACATCAATTGAACTTTTCAGTTCTTTGATCCTTTCCTTATGCTGAACACCAAAACGCTGTTCTTCATCGATAATTAAAAAGCCCAGATCTTTAAATACAACATCTTTACTTAATAGGCGATGCGTTCCGATCAGAATATCAATTTTTCCTTCTTTGAGTTCTTTTAGAATACGTGTCTGATCTTTACTTGAAACAAAGCGATTTAGTACTTCGATATTGACAGCCTCGTTTTGAAATCTTTTTCTGAATACTTTACAATGCTGCTGACTTAATATTGTTGTCGGGCATAGAAAAGCAACCTGTTTATGATCATGAACAGCTTTATAAGCGCCTCGAATGGCAACTTCTGTCTTTCCAAAACCTACATCACCACATAACAGACGATCCATAGGTTTATTGGATTCCATATCTTTTTTCATTTCCATAACGGCTGTTTTCTGGTCTTCTGTCAGTTCATATTCAAATGAATCCTCGAATATTTTCTGATCTTCACTGTCTTTGGAAAACGCAAAACCGATATTTTCTTCTCTTAATGAATATAAAGCTACCAAACGCTGTGCCAATTCTTTGACATTTTCACTGATCTTCTTTTTCGTATTCGACCATTCATTACTTCCCAGTTTGTTCAGCTTTGGTCGGGCACCTTCCTTTGAGATAAATTTGCGCACTAATTTAAATTGCTCTAAAGGAACAAATAATACATCATCACCCTTGAAAATAATCTGCAGATAATCTTTATGAAGACCATTACTTTCACGTGTTACAATACCATTATACATCCCAATACCATGCTGTTGATGAACTACATAGTCTCCTTGATTTAACTGTTCATAGCTGGTTAATATTTCAGCCTTGTTGAATTTATTGGTATGTCTTCCTATTACTTTTTTTGAATTAAATAATTCTTTTGATGAATAAACAATTATCTTCTCACGTGTACAGTGAAAACCTTCTGCCAGCTCACCGATAAGTATTTGAATTCCTAACTTGAGCGGCATTTCTTTATCAAGAATCTCATAGTTCTGTTTCATGTTATCAAATGTTGAAACAATCATTTTCTTTTCAGATTCATTCACACACAAAACAACACAATTCTCTTTTGCCTGAAGAATACATTCATTTAATTTCACTTCTAAAGAGACATCTGCCATATCTAATGACTGAATACCGCTGCTGATTGGATGATATGCATCCATGAAAGTATGAAATTCTACAACAGTATGATGTTGAAGTGCCAGATTCAATGATGCAAATAATGAAAATACAGGTAAAGCTTTGCCTACACTGACTAACTCCTGAATATATGCAATGGTTTCTTCCTGAATATGTTTAATTTTATCTTTGACTTCTTCTTCACTCGACAGATAAATCACTGCATCTTTAAAATAGTCCTGAATCGTCGTTTCATGATCACATAACGCAAAATAACGATAATAATGATTTTCTTTTATGTGATTGATAATGCCATCCAAATCCTGATTAACAGCTTCGTCCAATGCTGCATTCACAAATTCAGTGTGATCTTTTTTCGCTCTTTCAAGTTTTGCATTACCTTTTTCCACAATAGACGCAATATCTTCTTCACTGAATAGTAAATCTGTTGCCGGAATTATTTTTACTTCATTCACAGTTTTAATTGTTCTTTGTGTCGCTATATCAAAATAACGAATACTTTCAATTTCATTATCAAAGAATTCAATACGGATCGGATCATTCTGATTCATTGAAAACACATCGACAATCCCACCTCGAGAAGCTGTTGTCAGAGGCTGATCTACTCTTGTTACTGTCTCATAACCGGCATAAAAAAGTCTTTCCTTTAGCTCGTCTAATGAAATCGTCTGATTCACTTTCAGATTTAGTGTACATTGTTGAAAAACATCTACACTTGGCAGATAACGAATCAAAGCTCCGGCATGTGTCACAACAATGTCCGCATTTCCTTCCAGCATGGCATTCATTGTTTCTAACTGTACTGCCTTGGATTCTGGTGAAGAAGCAATTGCCTCTACACGAAGTGAATCCTCCACGCTGAAAAGCAGCACACGTGCTGATGTCAGGGGGGTCAGCCTTTCTATCAGTTTCTGTGCTGTATATGGATTGTTTTTCACAATCATCATTTTCTTTTTCTTTTGTTCATAAACTGAGGCAATCAGCAAAGCCTCTTCAATTACAGAGAGGTTTCCGCATTGATTTTCATCTGCCATCAATACTTCTACAGCTGGATTCTGTCTCAGTTTTTCTATAATCCGTTTCAATTGAAATCTCCCATAATACGATTAAATGGACGATCAATAAATTCTACGGCTGCCTGACTTGCCCGATTCAGTGCATCTTCAAATATCTTTTGATCTTCCTTACTGATTTTCCCTAACACATAATCCTTGGTATCAATTAGTTTATTATGACCGATACCAATACGAATTCGTTTAAATTCTTGTGTACCTAAATGAAGAATGATATTTTTTAATCCGTTTTGTCCTCCGCTTGATCCTTTTTCACGAAGACGTATCTTACCAATCGGTAAATCAAGATCATCTGAAATCACACAAATATCATTACTGTCAATATCATAAAAGCGAACACATTCGCCAACTGCTTCACCGCTTAAATTCATATAGGTTTGCGGTTTCATCAAAATTACTTTTTCACCTTTTACCATTCCAACTGCTAACAAAGCCTTAAATTTCTTGGTATCAAACTTAAAATTCAAAGCATTCGCCACTTGATCAATACACATAAAACCCGCATTATGGCGAGTTTTTTCATATTCCTTTCCAGGATTTCCTAAACCTACAATCAGCTTCATAGTCCCTCCTAAATCAACAAGTCAATCAATAAGCCGCATAATACAGCTATCACAAACATATAACCGACAATCGTCCAGTTTTCCTTCGTATTTTTATTATTCTTAAACAACACAGCCATTCCAACACCTGCACCCGTACAAAGTCCGGCAATCATAGCACCAAAGCTCAAGGCTGAATGCATATACAACTGAACAAACAGAATTGAAATAGCACAATTTGGCACAAAACCCAATAGAGCAGCCACAAATGGCTGAAAAGTATGATGCATGGCTAACAGATTTGAAAGATTCTCTTCTTTCACAAAATATATTACCACACCTAATACCAGATTAATCACTAAGATAAAGAAAATCGTTTTAGCTGTTTTCATAAGCGCACTTAACCAGATATTGTTAGCACAATTACAGATCCCATCTACTTCAATTTCAAAATCATCATCTTCATTCACTTCTTTATGAATCAACAAATCCAAGCCATATCCGGCAAAAACAGCAATGATCACCTTTAAAATCAGAAATAGTCCTAATTGTTTATATTGAGAAGGATTTGAAAGAAACATCGGTAAAGCTTCATCACTTGTGGATATAAAACAAGCCACAAGAGTTCCCATTGTAATCCCTTTTTGAGCAAACAGGCTTGCTGCAATTACACTAAATCCACATTGCGGTATACATCCTAATAAAGCGCCAAACAAAGGTCCTAAATTTTTCAGAAACAAAAAATTCAGCTTATAGGATGATGAATGCTTTTCAATAAAATCCAAAACCAGATAGGATAGATAAAGAAAAGGCAAAATTTTACCAGTATCTAAAATGGCATCCAACACAACATCAACCATAAATCGCCCTCCGACTGTCCTTATATTATAATCATTTTTCAATTTTAATCAATTCCTACTCACTTATCTTTTTTGAAACATTACAAGCATGCCCAAATATTCTTAAATAAACACTCTTATCCAAAAATACAATGATTTGATATAAAAATGATGTCAAAAAAAACATAAGAATAAGAATTATCTGATAAATATAATTTAATTGTAGATGATCTTAATAGATTTATCATTAGTTTCTTAAAATTTGATCATTAAAAACATCATTTTTATGACTGGATTGCATGATTATCTGTCAGTAATCTTTCTCTTATTATTATATCATAAAATAATTATTTTTATAGTATTTATTTTTATTTTATTTCATATATTATTTGTATGTAAAAGATAGGAGGGATTCTTATCAAAAACGGTGATTAAATTACTTTACAATTTAACTTAATCTAATGAGAGTTTTATAGTTTATTGCTTGCAGTGTTATAATATAAAGGAGAACCCATGTTTAAATTTTTCAATCAAATCTTTAAATGTGCTAAAGATGAAAATTCTGATTTCTTATATAAGAACAAAACATATTCGATTGATCATGAATTAAGAAAAAAAATTAAAATGATTCATTTTCTTACACCTTTTTTACCTGTTATTGCTTTAGGATGTACCTTTCTTTTAAGAAATCAATATCATTTTGATTTTTTATCTCTAATACTTTGTTTTTTAGCTATTCTTTTGATCGTTTTTTACTTTTTTTATCTTGGTTTGAATTTTTATTTAAAGAAATATCTTCATAAACCTTTCGATTAATTATAGTTCTTTTTCTAAAATCTGATTCAAAAAAGATGATTTTTGAATACCAAATATTCAAGAATCATCTTTTCATTATCATACAACAAGATTATTATTCAATTGCTACCAGCCTGACATTGACAACGCCATCCATATCAGATAGCCGCTGCAAAAGCTGATCAATGCTTTCCAGCATTTCACCCATATCAATGGCAATTTCTACACTCGCACGACGATTGATCACAATACTTTGTGTAATCGTTAAAATATTAACATTGACTAAAAGCAGATCATTGAGCACTTCGAATAGAATGCCTTTTTCATTTTTTAACAACAATGAAATAATGGCTTTTTTGCCTGTCAAATCTTCCTGAGGTGTAAAGACAAAGTCCTTATATTTATAATAAGTACTTCTTGAGATACCTACTTCTTTAACTGCTTTGCTGACATCCATTCCTGAATTTACAAGATTTTTCGCGTCAACGACTTTTTCAAAATAATCCGGCAGTATTTTTTTATCAATGATTAAATATTTCTCTATCATATGATTTCCTCCCTTGCACCTTGATTTTCAATGTGAAGCAGTTTACATGTCCAATGATGTTGAAGTGACTGCACGTTTTGAATGATTCTTTTTTCATGCTTAGGTATACAGATTAAGGTTGGGCCTGATCCGCTGATGAAGAAGGCTGTTTCATCTTTGCAGATTTCCTTTATTTCATCATATTCATCAATCAGATTTTTACGATATGGTTCATGAAGACAATCTTGCAGTGCTTCATGAATCATTTCTTGATCATTTTCTTCAAATGCTTTACACAGACAAGCAACTCTGGAAAGATTAAAGATGGCATCTTTGAAATTGATCTGAGCAGGCAATATTTTTCGTGCTTTTTCTGTTGATACTTCAAAATCAGGAATCATAACAAGCATTTCAATATCTGCTGATTGAAATCTAGTACAACAAACTTTTTCTGATACAAAACTGGCTGTCAGATTGCCATAAATTGCTGGCGCAACATTATCAGGGTGTCCTTCAATAAAAGTTGCCAACTCAAGACACTGTTCTTTGCTTAAGGGATGATCCAGTATGGCATTTGCTCCATAAATTCCTGCAACAATACAGGCAGCACTGCTGCCAAGTCCTCTAGAAAGAGGAATTTCACTCTGTATATGAAGTTTGACTGGAATGACTTCAAGTTTGAATTTTTCAAACACTTTTTTATAAGAACGAAGTACCAGATTATCTTCATTCTGATAGGCTGCATCACAACCACTGATAATAAACTTATCACTTTTTTCAAAAGTAAAGACAGCATACATGGAAAGTGCACATCCTAAGGAATCAAATCCACAACCGATATTGGCAGTTGTTGCCGGTACTGTAACTTTAATCATACTGCTCACCTAAACAACGATACACCGTTTCTTTCATCTGCTCGATTTCAATTTTCTGATCATGAAGAATATCGAAATTCTTCAGATTTTTTAAGTTTTCTGGAATTGGTACTCCTGTCATTTTTTCACAAGCTTCCATCATATCAAACTCGCTTCCTTTTATACTCGAAATAGATTTCATCACTGTATCCATAAATTTATAAGGACTTGCTGTGGCACAAATCATTGTTTTATAGGAATTAATCTTTTCTTTTTCAAAATCCTTCACAGCTTTATAAGCAACAGCACTGTGAGGATCTAATAGATAATGATATTGTTCATAAACTTCTTGAATGATTTCTTGGGTTTGTTTTTGAGTTGTCATACTGGCATAAAAATCTTTCTTTAATTTTTTATGCATCAAATCACTTAACTGATAGGAGCCTTTTCGTGTTAAAGATTCCATCATATTCTCAACAAGTTCATCATCCTGGCAGTACAGATACAATAAACGTTCCAGATTGCTGGAAACAATAATATCCATACTTGGTGAATTGGTTTTCTTAAAGATTCGATTTGCATTATATACTCCATAATGAATAAAATCTGTCAAAACATTGTTTTCATTAGAAGCACAAATCAGTTTTTCAATTGGACAGCCGATTTGTTTGGCAATATATGCTGCCAATATATTTCCAAAATTACCTGTTGGTACTGCGACATTAATCTTTTCATTCATTTCAATTTCATGATTTTTGACTAAATCTAAGTATCCTTTCACATAATAAACAATTTGAGGAATCAATCTGCCAATATTTATGGAATTAGCACTGGAAAACTGCTGATGATTCTTTGTCATAACTTGTTTGAGTTTTTCATCTGAAAAACAAGCTTTGACCATTTTTTGACAATCATCAAAATTACCAATAACACCAATTACAAATACATTATTTCCTTTTGTTGTCTGCATCTGTCTTTTTTGAATCTCACTGACACCGTCATATGGATAAAAGACAATAATCTTCACATGATCAATATCTTTAAATCCTTCTAATGCTGCTTTTCCTGTATCACCGCTGGTAGCTGTTAGGATGATGATTTCATTATCATTCTGTGTAATCTCCATACTGTTTCTCAAAAGATGAGGTAATATCTGAAGGGCAACATCTTTAAAAGCTGATGTTGGTCCATGAAACAGTTCCAAGATATAGTTTTCGTCGACTTTGACTAAAGGTGTAATTTCAGGATCATCAAAATTTCTATAAGCAGCTTGAATGCTTTCCTTGATATCTTTTTCATGAAAATCATTTAAAAAATGTGCCATGATTTCAAAAGCAATTTGTTCATAATTCATCTCTATCATTTTTTCCAGATTCAAAGAAAAATCCAGTTTATCATATATAAAAAGTCCACTGTCTTCCGAAAGTCCTTTTAAAATGGCTTGTGAGGAATTTATACTGAGTGATGCGTTTCGAGTACTTAGATATTTCATAACGGCTCCTTGTTTTTCTTTATTTGATATGATACAATGTTTTTCATCGAAAGACAAGTGTTTTTGTTAGAAAGACAGGTGAGCATATGATAGTTGGGTTATTAGGATGTGGCATAGTGGGAAAATCTGTACTTCAGATTGCTTCAAAAAAAGAAGATATCAAAATAAAGCGAATTCTTGTCAGAACTTTAAGAGATGATCATCGTATGACTACGGATTTTATGGATATCCTGCATGATCAAGATATTGATACCATCATTGAAGTGATGGGGGGTCTTCATCCCGCATATGAGTACATCTCCATGTCCTTAAAAGCAAAAAAGAATGTGGTAACAGCAAATAAAGCTGTTGCAGCTGCTTATTTTGATGAATTGAATCAATTAGCCCTTGACAACAATGTTTCATTTATGATTGAAGCCTGTGTAGGCGGTGGTATTCCCTGGATCAAAGAGTTGAAAAGAGTCAGTCGTTTTGATGAGATTACATCCATTTCCGGAATCTTTAATGGTACTACCAATTATATTCTTTCAAACATGCACGCCTATGATGCTGATTTTGATGTCATGATTAAAGATGCCCAAAACAAAGGTTATGCAGAAAGTGATCCAAGTGCTGATCTTGAAGGTTATGATATCGTCAATAAATTAGCTCTAAGTGTAGATGTTGCTTTTCAAACATTTCTAAATCCCTCTTCTATCCCTGTTTTTGGTATCTCTACGATCAAAAAAGAAGATATCGCATATTTCAAATCAAAAGGATGGACTTGTAAACTAATGGCATTTGCTCAGAAATATCAAAATTCAATATCTGCATTCTGCATGCCAACCCTCATAAAAGATGAAATATCTTCACAAATTAATGCCAATCTGAATCTCGCAACTGCAACTTCCCAATTTCTTGGAACGATTCAATTAATTGGTCAGGGTGCCGGCGGTGATCCAACTGCCAGCGCTGTCATCAGTGATTGTTACGATATCATGACTAATCTTCATTATTTTGATATTCACCATTCTTATCCTTTAAATCTTTCCATGACGTCTTATCCTTTTTACATTCGCCTTGAAAAATCAGTATTTCATGAAGAACTTGGAATATCTTATGAATATGATGAAAAATATGTTTATATTCAAACTGCCAAGATGACAATAATTGAAATATTTAAGATTATAGATCGGTATCGTTGTAATGACTTCTTTGCTGCACTCATTTGGAGGTAATATGAAAAAAGTTGTAAAATTTGGCGGATCTTCTGTATCAGATGCCGCACAATTTAAAAAAGTTAAAAACATTATAGAAAGTGATCCTTCACGCAATATCGTTGTGGTAAGTGCTGCTGGCAAACGTTTCAAAGATGATAATAAAATTACCGATCTGTTGTACTTATGCCATGCTCATTTACAATATGGAGTATCTTATGAAACGATTTTTTCACTCATTGAACAACGTTATTTCTCTATTTTAAATGAGTTGCATTTATCGATTGATTTAAAAAAAGAATTTGAAGAAATTCGAAATAATATGAGTGTTGAAGATATTGATTATCTGGTATCACGCGGTGAATATCTTTGTGCCCTTTTAATGAGTGATTATTTGGGTTATGATTTCGTCGATGCGAAAGATTTTATTATTTTTGATTACAACGGCAAGCTCAATCGTGAATTAACACGTAATGCCTTTTTGGAAATTATGAAACTTCATACTCATGTGGTCATTCCTGGTTTTTATGGTGCTTATCGAAATCAGAAAATTAAAATCATGGCACGCGGTGGAAGCGATATTACCGGTTCAATCTTAGCTGATCTGGTAGATGCTGATGTCTATGAAAATTGGAGTGATGTTTCTGGTATTCTTTATGCCGATCCCAGAATTGTTGCGAACCCAAAACGTGTGGATCGCATAACTTATAGTGAGTTAAGAGAACTCAGCTACATGGGTGCCAGTGTTCTTCATGATGAAGCCATTTTCCCTGTAAAAGAAAAAAATATACCTATCAATATTTTAAATACCAATGATCCTTCAAATCCGGGAACAATGATTCTTGAAGACTGCAGTGAACTTGATAAACAGTCTCCTCCGCCTTTTATTACCGGTATAGCCGGTAAAAAAGATTTTACTTCCATTACAATTTATAAAAGCGGAATTTCCAGCGAGATCGGTGTTGCTTTTCAGGCTTTCGATATCCTGAGAAAATATAAAATCAGTATTGAAAATATGCCTTGTGGTATTGACAGTTTTTCTTTAATTGTTTCTACTGCAAAAGTAAAAGAATGTTTATATGAATTATTAAATGATTTAAAAGAAGCTCTACATCCAGATCATATTCGTGTCTTGGATCATCTTTCTTTAATTGCCACTGTTGGCAGAGGTATGGTTAATAACCCAGGAATCAGCGGACGAATTTTCGCAGAACTGGGAAAGAACAATATCAATATTCAAACTATTTCTCAGGGTGCTGATGAACTGAATATTATTGTCGGTGTTAAGAATGATGATTTCGAGAAAACAATCCAAGTGATCTATGAAAAATTTATAAGGTGAACGATATGAAGAAATATACTGTTGCAATCCTTGGTGCCAGCGGAGCTGTAGGAAATGCCATGCTGAGTGCCTTAGAAGAAAGAAACTTTCCGATCAAAGAGCTGCGTCTTTTAGCCAGTGAAAGAAGTGCAGGAAAAAAGATGATGTTCTGCGGAAATGAAATTGAAATACAAAAAGCTGAATCAAACTCATTTATTGGTTGTGATCTTGTCCTGGGAGCAGCTGATAATTCTATATCAAAACAATTTGCACATGATATTCAAAAAGCAAATGCTTTATATATTGACAATTCAAGTGCTTTTCGCTTGGATGATCATGTACCTTTAGTTGTTCCTGAAATAAATGGTGAAGATGTTTTGAATCATCATGGAATTATTGCCAATCCAAATTGTTCAACCATCATCGGATGCATAGCCGTTTATGCCATTCATAAAATTAATCCTATTCAATCAATGATTGTATCAACCTATCAGGCTGTAAGCGGTGCAGGCATTAAAGGAATGGAAGAATATCAAAATCAACTAAAAGATGTCTATGAAGGCCATCCTTCTTCACCTAAAGCCTTTGATTATCAGATTGTGGGTAATCTTATTCCTCAAATCGGCAGTTTTTTAGATAACGGCTTCACCAGTGAAGAAATGAAAATGCAAAATGAAGGACGAAAAATTCTCCATAATCCTCATCTTTTTGTCAATTGTACCTGCGTACGTGTTCCAGTCCTCAGAAGTCATTCTTTATCTATGACATTACATCTGAAAAACACTTATGATCTTGATGAAATAAAAAAAGCCTTATCTCATGCAAAAGGCTGTCAGTTGGTCGATGATCCTCAAAATAAGTTATATCCAATGCCTCTTGATACTAGTAATCAAGATAATGTTTATGTTGGTAGACTTAGAAAAGACCTCTGTAATGATCATTCGTTGACTCTATGGTGCTGCGGTGACCAAATAAGAAAAGGCGCTGCTGTCAACGCCATTCAAATTGCGGAAAAATGCATTGAGCTTCAATGTCTGTGATACGAAAGTATCACTTTTTCTTTTCTAATGAATAAATTTTATATGTAACAATACCACACAAAAAAGCAATGAAAAATATAATGAATTCACTTATCCAAATACTATTTAATACTGAAATCTGCATCAATCCAGCTGGAAGATTTACTAAAAAATGAAAACCAAATGCCAACAATAATAATTCAGCACGGCGATCTCTTACTGACAGAAACATGAGATAAGAACAACAAATATGTATACTCATGGCACTTATTCTTTCCAGAATACCTGCCATGGCATCACTAAAACCATAATTTTGAATCACATTCAACATTTCTGTAAAAGATTGAGCTGTATTGGCATCCAAAGTATCATAAATCTCATCAAGACCCAGATGGTTAATTGAAATTGCTAGCATTAAAACACTTAAAATAGATAGACCTACCACCATAATTGTTTCAATACCACCATGACCAATTCCATAAGCAACAGCATTTTCACCAGTATTATCTTTTTTTAACAGATATCGAAAAGCAACAAATCTTGCCCCTTCTTCAAACACACCTGCAGACAAACAACCATATAAAACAATCCATATCGAACTTTTTGAAACCCAATCAAAAGTCGTCATCACAATACTATGTAAAGCATTTTCCAAAATAACAACTGCAATAATAAACATCATGGCACCTAATAAATAGGGTTTTAATGAAGTTTTTGTTTTTATCTTCCAATAAATCATTAATCCAATAGGAAAAAAAATACAAAATAAAGCAGTTAATCCAATACTCATTAAAGATGATAGTTCAATCATTGTGTTTCCTCTTTTCTTTTTAGATTATAACATGTTTACAGGCATTTGGATTGTTTTTCCTTTCGAATGCGTTATAGTGATAGTAGAAAGGAGGATAATGATGAATTATCTAGAAACAATCTCTAAAAGAAGAAGTATTTATTCGTTAAACGATCAAATTCCTCTTAGTGATGAAGATATCTTACAACTCATTCAAACCGTTACAGTTTTATCTCCAACGGCCTTCAATATGCAAAGCTCTCACATCCTCATTCTTATGAATCAGGCACATCGTGAATTATGGGAACTCACAACACAGATTCTCAAAAAAATTGTACCCGCATCTTCTTTTGATTCCACTCAGAAAAAAATGAACGCTTTCTCTAACGCTAAAGGAACAATTTTATTTTTTGATGATTTACAGGTTATTGAACAGTTAAAAAAAGATTTTGCCTTATATAAAGATCAGTTTGACATGTTTGCCTCTCACAGCATGGGCATTCTTCAAGGAAATGTATGGAATGCATTAGCTGAAAAGAATATTGGAGCAAATCTTCAACATTATAATCCACTGATTGATGATCAGGTAAAAGAAAAATGGAATATACCCTTACATTATCAATTAACTGCACAAATGGTTTTTGGAGGTATTCTTGAGTTTCCTGAACCAAAAGATAAGCTGCCTGCTGACCAAAGAGTCCAAGCAATTTATTAAAAGACTTTCTCACCAAAGTCTTTTTTCTTGTTCAACCATTTTAGCCAGCAATCAATCAGATAACCTGTTGTACAAATGGCAAATACTGACCCTATACCAACAACACCACCCAACAGCCATCCACTCACCAGCAGGATACCATCAATAGCACTGCGAATCCACTTATAATTCACATTCGTTTTTTTCTCAATTTCATAAGCAATGGCATCCAACTGATTCATTCCCTTTCGATATTGAATCAATAGCGCAAAAGCCAAAGTAAAAATAATCTGTGAAAATATCACACTGCTTATTCGTACAATTAAAGAACTTTTACCAATTGATAAAGGTCCAATCAATGACATAAAAAAATCAATTGCATAACCACACAAAAGTGCATAAAGAATGGTTGCCCAACCTATATTTTTACGATTCAAAAGCAACGCTATTACGATTGTAATAGCATTATAAATTCTTGACGTACTTCCAATTGATAAATTCAAAGTATTACTTAATCCTGCTACAAAAACATTGATTGCATCACTGCCCAAGTTTGCTTCCAAGATCAAAGAAACACCTAAACCCGTTAGACTAACGGCTATACATACAGCCACAATAGTTTTTAAATTTTCGATTAAATTGATTTTCATAATACTCCTTTCGATATTTTTTACTATTAAGGATATTCAAACCCTTACGAATGCCTTATAATAGCAATAACAGGGAGGAATCAACATGAAATTGACAAAACGTCAAAATCAGCTGCTCCAATGTTTTGCGAATCACGATACACTGACTTCTTATCAGCTGAGTACCAATTTATCTGTATCATCCCGTACAGTGCGAAATGAAATAAAAGTAATTAATGAAATGTTTGAACAGCCCATCATTCTTATGTCAAAAAGTAAGGGTTATCAGCTGAATCTCAATCATCCGCAGCTGTCACAGCTCTTTAACTGTGAAAATATTGATTTTGAAAATGATAATATAAGAAATACTCAAATCCTTAAAACTATTCTGACACAAGATAATGTTAATTATTATGATTTGGCTGATGAGTTTTTCATTTCTGAAAGTACACTGGATAAAGTCATTCAGTATTTTAATGCAATTATTCAGAAACGTTATCCTGATATCGCTATACAAAGAAAAAATAACATTCTTTTATTATCAACAGATGAATCAATTCGCAGAGATATTTTCTCATACTTTTTGGTTCAGGAAATTCATGATTTTAATTTTGAAATAAATAACTACGCTTCCTTCTTTACAACCTGTGATTTATCTGCCATAAAGAAAATTGTTGTTGATTTTGATAACAGACAACATTTAGGTATGCGTGATTTCGAAATCTTTTCTTTTGTGCTTCATATTGCTATCATGTTGGAAAGAGTTAACAAAGGAAGAGAAATCAACGATATCGAAGATGTCCAAACAGATCCAAAAGCAGATTATCTCGCAAACAAATTCTATGAAGTTCTTCAAAATGAACTTAAAGTCACACTGCCAAACAAAGAACTCATTCAATTATCTCTTTTATTTTCTTGTAAAATCAGTAAAATCTCCATCGATAATGTCCGTCAATATAACAAATTTATAGATCAGGTATTACTCTCCGTAAATGAAATATACAATTTCAATTTAACAGAAAATACACGATTTAAGGATAATCTTTTGGTTCACCTTTTAGGACTTGAATCAAGAATAAAAACCAATTCCTTTTTAACAAATCCATTAATTAAAGATATCAAACGACATTTTCCGCTCTTATACGATATCAGCGTTTATATCACAAAGCAAATTCAAGATTACTTTCACTGTATTCTTTTGGAAGATGAAATTGGCTATATCACTTTGCATTTAATGAATGCTATCGAACATTATCAGGAAAAGTATACTAAACGAATTATTTTAATCAGTGCTCTTGGAAGAAGTGAGCTTACCTATATGAAAAACTCTCTGACCAGTTATCTTACTCAATTTACAATTGAAGTTGTGAAATCACTGACTCTTTTTGATGCCAATCAATGTCAGAATGATGAAGTTGATCTCATCATTACAACTTTTCCAATTAACTTCAAAACAAAATCTCCGGTATATACTTGTTCAAAACTTTTAAGTGATTCTGATTTAAAGAAGATCAACCAGCTTCTTTCTAGTGACAATCAGAATAATGAATTAGATAAATTCTTTGATCCTGATTTGTATTTTTATAATCTTGATTTGACAAGTGAAGAAGAAGTCATTCACTTTTTGTGTCAAAAACTCATGGAAAAAGGTTATTGTGATGAAACTTTTGAAACAAAAGTTTTAAATCGGGAATCCATTGCCCCCACCACTTATGGGAATTTATTTGCGATCCCACATCCTATCGAAAAATGTGCCTTTCGAAATGGAATTGCAGTCGCTATTCTTAAAAACTCAATCCAGTGGCAGTCACAGAAAACAAAGCTTGTTCTGCTTTTTTCATTGAGTCCTAAAAAAGATAAAGCTTTTGATGACATTTTTGAAAAACTGGTGAATCTTTTAGATGACATACACAATGTCAAGGAATTGTTGAAACAGCAAAATCTAACTGATTTCCTGAAAGTTTTCACAAATGAATCATAAGTGAAAGGGGTGATTGAAATGAATAATGAAAAAGTATTTCAAATGAGTTTTTCGAAAATATATCCGCTTCTGAAAAATAAAGCTTTAAAAAAAGGACGAACCAGTGATGAAGTATTAGAAGTTATTGAATGGCTTACCGGATACAAACCAAAAGATATTGATACAATGCTTTCTGATTCTGTAACGTATCGTGATTTTTTTCAAAATGCCCCGAAAATGAATCCAGACAGATGTTTGATAAAGGGTGTTGTTTGCGGGGTAAGAGTCGAGGAAATTGAAGATCCTTTGATGCGTGATATTCGTTATTTGGACAAGTTGATTGATGAACTTGCTAAAGGAAAAGCAATGGATAAAATTTTACGAAAGAAGTATAATTTTTAATGAAAGGATGAACGAGAAAATGAAAACTATTCAAGTAAAAGGAATGGGTAATGTTACAGCAAAACCCGATTATATTGTGTTATCTTTATCTATCAAATCAAAAGAGAAAGAATATGCGTCAGCAATGGAAGGTGCATCGAAAAAAATCAATCTGCTCAAAGCTGCTGTATCTAATTTAGGTTTTGAAGAAAACTCACTTAAAACCACTCATTTCAATGTTTCAACTGAATATGATAACAAAAGAGATTTACAAGGCGGCTATCAAAGAATATTCAGTGGATATGTCTGCTCTTATCAGCTTAAACTGTCTTTTGATTTCGACAGCAAACTTCTTGCTCAAGCACTTAGTGAAATATCAAGCAGTCAAGCAAATCCTGAACTCAGTATCGCTTTTACTGTTAAAGATTGTGAAGCAGTTAAAAAACAACTGCTTAAAAACGCTGCTGTTAATGCCAGAGAAAAAGCAGAAATTCTATGTCAGGCATCAGGTGTAAAACTTGGTCAGCTGGTGAACATAGATTACAATTGGAAAGAAATCAATATTTTATCACCAACACTCTATCAGGTTGAAGAAAGTATTCAGCCGCTGATGGCGGCAAATCGAAGTTCAGCTGTAGAAATTGAACCTGATGACATTGATATCAGTGATTCTGTTGCCTTTGTCTGGGAAATCCTATAAGCTATCAAAAAGACGCATTTAAGCGTCTTTTTATCTGTTTTACAGTTTATTCAGTTTCTTCATTTTCCATTGCAAGGCATTGTTTTTCCTGCATTTTGAAGAAAGGGAAATAAATCAGCATATCAATCAGAATCAGTACAATGATTAATATTGGAGCTTTAATATCCATTGTTGAAAGGAAAGCACCGAATACTGAAGGCATCTGCCATGAAAGCATGGCGAATGTTTTCGCAATGAATCCGCTATCCAATAGTAAGAAGGAAATAATTCCATTCACTGTTGATGTTAATAAGAATGGTATTAAGAAAATTGGATTCAACATTAATGGAACACCAAAGATAATAGGTTCACTAATTCCGAAGAAAGCTGGAACAATTCCAACACGACCAACTGTTTTAAGCTGCTTTGATTTAGAAGTAATTAACAGAATAGCCAATGACAATACAGAACCACATCCTCCTATAATAACAAAGTATACCCAGAAAGATGTTGTGAAAACATGAGGCAATACTTCACCTGCAGCCTGTGCAGCAGCATTGATTGACAAGTTACCATCACGAATTGGTCCTAATACAGCACCAAAGGCAGCGTCATGAATACCAAAGAACCAGAATAAATGAAGTAATAACGTCACAATAATTGTGAAGCCTAATGAATCAGCAGCAGATAAAGCCGGTGAAATAATAGAATAAATAAAGGCTGTAAAATTCGTACCTAATGCATTAAAAATAATCCATATAACAACATAAACGGATAAAGTTAAGAAAGCTGGAACCAATCCGGCAAATACTTCTGTCAATGAAGCAGGTACACTTGGCGGCAATGTAATTCTTCCCCAATTATGTTCTCTCATATAATGATATAATTCTACACCAATGAATGCTACTAACATTGCAGGAAGTAAACCTTGACCACCCATATAACTGATATCAATACTGCTGCCTGCCCATCCTAATTCAATTGGATTACATACCAGCATCATAAAACCAAACATCGTAATCATCATTGGAATGAAAACATCCATTTTGAAATGTTTACTTAAAAAATAAGTAATTCCCATACAGATATAAAGTGCCATGCCTCCTAATGTTAAGGCATTAATCCAACTTAACAACAAAGAATTCTGTGATGCAAAACCAGCCCATGCTAATAAGAAACCATTTGTTGTTGTTTCTGTTACCGGTGCTGCACCGATTACTGATGCAACCCCTCCTAACAGTGTAATAGGTAATAAACTCATAAAAGCATCACGAATTGCTTTTAAATGACGCTGTGAACTTAATTTGTTCGCTAATGGAAGAATATGCTTCTCAATTTTTTCACTTATTGAATTAAAATTCATGTTTTATCTCCTCTCTTTTCCATTACATTTCTAATAATTTTTTAATTTCTTTAAATACACCTTTTCCATCCATAAGTCCATAATACTTTGGTGGAATTGATTGAACAGGAACTGTCACATTCTTTTTTATGGTTGGAATTTGATGACGAAGCTGTGGTCCTACTAAAATCAATTCTACCCCATCTAAATTGTCCGCATATTCAGCCTCACCATAAGCACGAACCTGTAGCTGTCCTTCACTTGCTTCTTCAATTCTTTTCGCAAGAATTCCTGTTGACATTCCAGCATTACATACAAGCATGACTTTTCTCATTTTTTTCACCTCCTAAAGTCTTTTTCTTTTTATTGTTTCTGCATTGCTTTCAATCATTTCTTTATACCAGAAATAACTCTTCTTTGGTTTACGCACCAATCCATGATCAAAATCAATAGCAACTAAACCATATCGTTTTTCACAGCCATTTTTCCATGAATATAAATCAAATGGACTCCATGCAAAATAGCCTCTGATATCAACACCATCATCTTTTGCATTCAACATGGCATTAATATGGTCATTCATAAATTCAATACGATAATCATCCTGAACCTGATCAACTGTAACATCTTCATACATACCAACACCATTTTCAGTAATATAGATTGGTAAATGATATTTCTCCCATACTTCTTTTAAACCTTCTTGAAGTCCTTTCGGATATATTTCAGTATCCCATTCCGTGTAAGTTGAATTTGGATCATATACCTGTTCAAACCAATCTTTAATGATGACCTTACTTGTACCTTTTCCTTTTTTACCGGAATTATTAACAACTAAAGTAGTTTCTCCACTGCTGTAAGGTTTCACTAAAGCACGAGAATAATAATTCAATCCTAAAAAATCTACTTTATTTTCTTTAATTACTTTTAAATGCTTTTCAGTAATCATGGATAAATCATATTTCTTAGATAAGGTTGTCAATAAATCGATTGGAATTTCACCTTTTGCTGCTGTATCCAAAATCCAGTTATTACAGTAATTATCTGCATAACGCATAGCAATTTTAGTTGCTAAAGTACCATCAACTCCATTAATTGGAGTAAAACTGTGAACTATTCCAATCTTTCCAGGATATTTACCTTCCCTGAAAGCTTTTACTCCTAAAGCACTTGCATACATGACATTGAAAGCAGCTGTAATTGTATCTTGAGGACTTTTATGACACGGAGGATAGTTTCCAATTAGATAGCCACTGCATACAAACCATTTTGGTTCATTAAATGTTACCCATTCTTTCACAAGATCATGAAAGGCTTCAAAACAAACTTTGGCATAGTGTTCATAAGCATAAGCTGTTTCTTCATTTAGCCATCCACCTTTTTCTTCTAAATATTGCGGTAAATCCCAATGATAAACCGTCACAAATGGTTCAATATCATATTTACGACATGTTTCAAATACTCTTCTATAAAAAGAAATTCCTTTTTGATTGATTTCACCTTCACGATTTTTAATAATTCTCGGCCATGCCAGCGATAAACGATAAGCATTTTGACCGCCTTCCTTCATCATGCGGATATCTTCTTCAAAACGATGATAATGATCACTAGCCACATCACCATTTTCTAAATTATTTTCATGAAGATAATGATCCCACATAGACTCAACACGGTCATCTTCTTGCCAGGCTCCTTCGCATTGATAAGAAGCGCTTGCACCGCCCCATAAAAAGTCTTTCATATCAAATGTCCCACTTTCTTATATAATTCAATGAATTCTTTTGTCATTTCACAGGCAACTGAACTTGAAGCAATATGATCTTCTGCATGTATCAAAAGCAGATTGATATCCAAATTTTCTGTATGACTTGCCATAATCCGCAACATTTGCGCATGAATTTTCTGTGCTTCAATCAATTCTTCTTTTGCTTTCTTATAAAGCTCTTCTCCTTCTTCAGTTTGCTTATTCTTCACAAGACCTAATGCCTCATAAGCCATGCTTCGAGCATTACCGCTATGTAAAATAAGTTGAAATGAATACTGTTCTGCATCTAGTTTCATAATGACCTCCTTTTCTTTTCATCTGCATTCTATAAAATTCCAGATAAAAGTTAAAATATACTTTTTCCACTTAAAAGAGGAAATATCGAAATCAATTCTTTTTTTTCATATTTATCTTATTGTGTGGTAGAATTAAGTGGGTGATATCTATGAAAATTGCAATGGGACAGATGGATGTTCATGCAGGCAAAATGTCAAAAAATATTGAAACTATGCTAACCATGATTCAAAAAGCAAAACAAGAACATGCTGATTTAATTGTTTTTCCTGAATTATGTGTTACCGGATATTTACTGGCTGATAAATGGCTGGATGAAGCTTTTATTGAAACGGCACTTGCTTATAATGAAGTTTTAAAGGAAGCCAGTGACGGTATCGGTATAATCTGGGGAAATGTTACTACACTTGATGATATTGTTGGTCGTGATGGAAGAAAAGTACGCTGTAACTGTGCTTTTTTTGCTTCAAATCAAAAATGGGTCAAAAGAGAACACGGATTATTTGAAGGAGAATATATCAAATGCTTAAATCCTGATTATCGTGTTTTTGATGATAGCAGATACTTTTTATCTGCTCTTGAACTAGCTAAAAAATTACAGATAAGTGATGAAGCTCTTACTTCTTGCTTTTTATTTGAAAAAGAGGGTCAAACTTATCGCATTGGCTGTGAAATCTGTGAAGATCTATGGAGTAAAGACTATCAATTTGATCCAACTTCACAATATATAAAAAATAACTGTGATTTCATCGTCAATATTTCTTCTTCACCATGGACAAGAAATAAAGAAAAAGGACGTGAAAAACAAATCAAACGTCACGCTCTTTCAAATATGCCGCCATTTATTTATGTAAATGCTGTCGGTATGCAGAATACATCAAAAACAGTATGTATTTTTGATGGTGATAGTTCTATTTACAATTCTCAAGGAGATTGTCTATCAAGCTGTAATGATTCTTTTCAAGAAGAATGCAAAATTGTAGAAATTAACGAAATTAATCAAGCAGAGAAATGCCGCGATAAACTGATGAATGCATTATGTTGTGCCATTAGACAATTTGATGAGCAAGTATTCAATAAGCGATTCAAATGGATTATTGGTCTATCCGGTGGTCTTGACAGCAGTGTTAATGCTGCACTTCTTTGTATGAGTTTAGGAAAGGATCGTGTCATTGGCTTAAATATGGCCACAAAGTATAATTCCTCTACCACCATTGACAATGCCCACAGACTTGCTTCAACATTAGGAATCGATTGTCGTGATGGTGTCATACAAAAACTCGTTGAAGAACAGTTACAATGCTTACAACAATATACAGAAAATGACATCACTGAGTTTGCCATTGAAAATATCCAGGCACGCATCCGCGGATCAATTTTAGGTGCCATAAGTCAAATTGAAAACGGTGTTATTATCAATAACGGAAATAAAGTTGAAGGTGCTTTAGGATATGCTACTTTATATGGAGATACAATTGGCTGTCTTGCACCACTTCAAGATATAACCAAAGTTGAATTATTTGATATTGCCAGAAGTATCAATGCTCATTTTGGGAAAGAAGTTATTCCGCACAATCTTTTGCCTGAAATAATTGGTGATACAGTCAGATGGGAAATGCCTCCTAGTGCTGAACTTAAAAATAATCAGAAAGATCCTATGAAATGGTTTTATCATGATGAATTAATTCAACGATTAACTGAATATCCCGGTTATGGTATTGAAAAACTGATGAAACAATATCTTGATGGTTCTATTTACAAAACTGATTTAGGAAAATGGATTCGCTATTATGGTCTTGATGATCCTAAAGCTTTCATTGAAGATCTTGAATGGATTTTGAATAAATTTGAATTAGGTGTCTTTAAACGACTTCAAACTCCACCTATTGTCATGGTATCAAGAGGATGCTTTGGAAGTGATTTTAGAGAAAATCAATGTCATTATGACAAATCAGATACTTATTTAGCTTTAAAGAAAGCTATTCTGGGTTATGAGAATTAATAAATATATTGCATCCAGCGGTTTTTGTTCGCGAAGAAAAGCTGAAGAGTATATTCAAAACAATCAAGTTACTATTAATGGTAAAATTGCTCAGCTTCACAGTCTTGTTGAGGAACATGATCAAGTTGAAATTAACGGTCATTTCATTCAACCAAAAAGTAAATCTATCGTTCTTCTTTTCAATAAACCGCTTGGCATAACATGCACAACACAACATGATGTTGTAGATAATATCATTGATTTTATACATTATCCGGAAAGAATTTTTCCAATTGGTCGTTTAGACAAAGATAGTACAGGTCTTATTCTTTTAACTAATGAAGGTGATCTTGTCAATCAATGTCTTCGTGCAGAAAACAAACATGAAAAAGAGTATATTGTTGAAGTCGACAAAAAAATAACACCAGAATTTATTAAAAAAATGTCGTCTGGAGTCAAGATTTATAATCCTGTCAATAATTCTTATGTCATAACACTTCCTTGTACCTGTCAACCAATCAACAGCCATAAGTTTTCAATTATTTTAACACAAGGCTATAATCGACAAATACGAAGAATGTGTTCAAAATTAAATTACCATGTTATTTCACTGAAAAGAGTTCGTTTTATGAATCTGCATTTAGATGTTGCTGAAGGACAATATCGTCTATTAAATGAAAATGAAATCAGAAAACTTAAAGGAAAATAAAATGAAATCTATCATTACTACAAAACATCATACATTTGGTGTTACAGAATACAATACTTTCTCTGAAGAAATTCTTGTTTGTTTTCCAGGTCTTGGAGATACCGGTTTAAATTTCCTTTCACTATCTACATACTCACTAAATATCATTTCTATGTTATTGATCTTTTCGGTCATGGAAAAACATCTTCACTTCATCACTATTCACCTGAAAAGATTATACTTTTATTAAATGAACTCTTTGAAGATTTAAATTTAACTCACTTTTATGTACTGGGTCATTCTTATGGAGGAGCTATCGCGATATTAACAGCTTTACACCTAAAAGATAAAGTAATCCAATGTCTTTCATTAGATGGCGGCTATCATGATTTCCATGCTCTTTATGATTATATTTCTTCTCACAATAATCTTCAATTTCTTCCAAAATCAATAAATGAGGACATTGAACAATGTGTCAAAGAAATACAACAGCTTTCTTTTCCTGATCAAGCTGCTTGTTTGTCTTTCTATAAAGAGATGAATATAGATTTATCATCAGAAGAAATACAAGAGTATTATATGATTGAAAAAGATGGTTCATTAATCTATCATCTGTCAATCCATGAAATACCAAAGATTCTTCATTTTATGTATTCACTTTTTGAATATCTTTCTTCACTTGATTATTCAAATTCAAACATTTTGCTTTTCATTGCAACTTTACCTAAAGAAATGGATGAAATTCGAACTCAATTAGCATTAAAATTCCAGTCATTTTCACATTGTAAAATCATTCGTATGGAGAATATGGATCACAATGCCCATCAAAATCAACCTGAAATGACTGCAAAGTTCATTCAAAAAAACATATCCGTATGATCAATGATCATACGGATATTTCATTAATTTCTATTTTTTTATTATTCATGTGTTACAGGATATTTCAAATAATTTTTACTAACAAAATAATCATAACAAATTTCATTAATATGCCCCATATGCTCGATTCCTTTACTGCCTAAACTTGTCAGCACTACAATACTGTATGGATAATTTGAAAAAACAATACCTGCTGAATTCTGTGCCCAGTCATAACATCCATATTTCTGAGCCGTTACATTTGGAAGATAAAGATTTAAATACTCAGATGGCATGGCATTTTGCATATCTTGAATGAGTTTTGTATAAATGTCCTGATGACGATATAAATAATCTAAGGCATCAGACAAATATTGTGCTGTAATGATATTTTTGTGAATATAATAATTTTCACTTACATCATGAGTTGTATATTTTTGAATTGCTTTTTTATAGCTTTCCCAACCACCCAAATTGTTAAATAAAATATGTGCAGCAGAATTATCTGAATATACAATCATATACTCCAATAATGTATTCATCGTAAAGGTGGTATTAAAAGGATAGTAACCAACCGGTCCACCGCTTTCATAATCATGAGCAGTAAAAACAAGTGTATCATTTAAATTAATTTCACCATTTGCTGACATTTCATAATATTTCATGGCTAAAGGCAATTTATACGTACTGGCAGCAACAAATTCTTTTTGTATATTCCAAGTGTATTCCTCATTTACATAATAACTTTTTACATAAATAGCGATTCTATCTTTATCCACTTGATTTTCTTCAAGGTAAGCATCAATTAGATTTCCTAATTCATTTTCTTTTTCATCAACAACTGTAACTACAATCTGAGAATTTTTATTGGCTTGTACAGGTAATTTCATCTTATAAAATAAAAAACCTGTTAATAATACAAAAAATGCGAAACAAATTAAGATTAGTACTCTTTTCTTCATTTTTTCCTCCATTGATATACATATTTTTAGTAATTTTTAAATTTTATATAAATTATGATTTTCGTTGATATTATAATTCCTGTAAATTTTAAAGTCTAGTTATTTTTAAAAATTTTGTAAAAAAAACTTTTAAAAGTTATTCTTATTTCTGTTTGTATAATACCACAAAAACAGCAAAATTTCAAGAATTGTAATTTAACTGTCCTCATGGTAGTAAATATTGGGAGGTATATATGAATTCAATTATAACGCAAATAAATCAACAACTTACAATTCATGGATATCAAATTTCTAAAGAAGACTTTAACAAACTGAAACAGGAGTTACATCATGCTGTTTTACATTTTAACTGGGTTGAAAGTGATTTATCAATTCTTAATAAAATTATAACAAAATTTTCTGAATCTTCTTATTTAAATCAAAATAATTATCTCTTCCTTTTACAAGGAATCATTTTCTGCTATTATGGCATTCGTTCTCATTTATCTTCTTCATACAGTGATGAAATCATTCTTACTGAACTATTCAATCAATTTAATTCTCATGGAGAACTCAATACAGAATTAGCCTATACTACTATTCAATCACTTAAAAGGAGATAATATGAATCAAATTAAATCTTCTCATCTGCTTATTTCAAAAGCAAAACTTAATCATAAACAAAAAATTCAATATCATAATATGATTAAAAAGCTTATTTTACAATTTAATCATGAAAATAGTTCTTCATTATCAAAAAGAAATTATCAAAGAATTATCTGTTCAATTGACTATATTTGTTTGCAATCATTTTTATTACATCATAATTATCAGGATTCTATTCAAAACATTTTTAATGAAGGTTTATCTGTCCTAGAAATAAAAAAAGATGAAGCACTCACAAAATATCAGAAACTTGTACAAGATTCATATCTTTATCGTTTATCACAATATAACGAAATACTTCAACAGCTTCATGAATATTTATATGCATTAAACACTCCTTTTCGTATATTCCGTTATGCTTTTGTACATCATGATTTAGATTATCCTCTCCTAGATGGTTTACCCTTATATCATGATATGTACCATAAGAAAGGATTAGATTTAGTAAACGAATATATGGACCGTTTAATTCTGGAAAATCAATTCATTCATTATTTTGAGCATGAACTTGATGATTTCTATGATCACTTTGAACATTTTATGCAGTGTTCATACTCTGATTTACAGATAAATCTTTGTGAAACAGTATTGATTCAATTTGCTGGAAATTATTTTATAAACCAGAAATTATCTATCTTATTTGAAGATGAAATTGACAGCTCTTTATTGAATCATTTAGATTATGTTAAAAAAACAGATGAATTTTATCAGACAATGCAACAAATCTTTCCTCTTGATATCGTCCATTATTTAAGTAAAAACAAAAATCAACTTATTCTTAAATTCACTCAAATGAAAAATAATCCAAATGCATTTCTCATTCATTCTCAAAGATCAAAAGTAAATGTCATTCTTCAGGATGATCATACTTTTTCCTCATTTGAAAAATTCTTAGATGAGTTCTCACATTCAGATTGTCGAGTACAATTACTTCTTCAGAGTTCTTTAAATATATATGAAATCTCAGAAATATTTCAAAATGATTTAACCTATGAAGAAAAAATCAATTATCTTCAAGACATCCCTTTATCTCAATTAGCCTTGCTGATACAGTTGAATTATCCTGAACTTTTTATTTTTCATCAACAGTTTTCTTTAAATATTCATGAATTTGATCACAATGATGAATTTTCTGCTGCTCTACAAATTACTCTTGAAGCTAAAAACAAATATCAGATAAAACAATTAGAATATTTATTAAATCATCTAGAAATTAAAAAATAAAAGAAGCCAATTGGCTTCTAATGTTTATTTTCATCGTAAACAATTACAATATGACGATCTTTTCCGTCTCCTTCGCTGACTGTGCGAATTTTTGGCATGTTTACTAAATAAGAATGAACCGCTTTTCTTTCATCATTTGGCATTGGATCTAAGGAAGCATTCACTTTTGTTTTTTGTACTGTTTTAGCAACTCGTAATGCAATAGAGCATTCTTTTTGATATTTTTCTTCCTTATAACCGTTAATATCACTGACTACGATAACTCGTTTCTTAAATTTACTTGAAGCAGCAGCTTTTACTACATTATTGATATCCTGTAGTGTTGCTCCATTTCTTCCTATTAGAATTGCATTATTTTCTGCATTCAATTCAACTTTAAAATAATAGTCTTCCTTATGACATTCAACATCAACTTTCATATCGATGCCTTCAAAATAAGTATTCAAATAGTCTTTGATAAACTGAGCAATATCACCATCAAAATAAGCTTCAATTTCAACTTTACTGCCAAATCCTAAAAGACCTTGTTTTTCTTCTAAAATTGTATAAGTTAAATTTTCAATACTGCATCCTTTATCTGCAGCAGCATTTGCTAATGCTTCATCAAGATTTTTCGCAACATACTTTTTCATAATGCCACCTAATCTTTCAGGAAGAATTTATCAATCACTATATTTTGAATAATACGAACTAATGAAGAAACACCCCAATAATATGACATAGCAATTGGCCATGTAAATCCAATCCACGCGATCATTCCTGTAGAGAATAACATTGTCATAGTCATCTGATCCATACCAGATTTCTTTTCCTGAGCATATTCTTTTGTCTTAACACCAGATTTTTTCTGTTTTCTTTTTGCAAGCCAAGTAGGTACTTTCATACTCAGCATCTGTAAAAGAATCATTGCTACCCAGATTACAATATAGACCCAAGAACCTTCAGATAAACCATCACCTGGTGTATGAGTTAAATCAATTCCTAAAAATGAACCATTAACAACAACGCTTGATCTTTGAACACCATAATAGAATGCCATCAGCAATGGAAGCTGGATAAACATAATTAAAATTGATGAAAAAGGATTTACCTGATATTTTGCATATAATGCCTGCGTTTCCTGTGCCATTCTCATTTTAGAATTGTCATCAGTTTTGCCTTCATATTTTTTCTGAATTTTTTGCATTTCAGGCTGCATCATCTGCATTTTCTGTGATTGGATCTGAGATTTGATTGAGAATACAGCAATTACTGCATTTACAAGAATTGTTGACAACAGAATACCGATACCTGCATCGGTCAATCCTCCGAAGAAATTAATAAGTTGAGCAAGTGGCCAAACGAAGATACCTGCAAACCATCCTTCCTGCATTACTTCACTAAATGGTGTAGTTGGATAGATAATATACTGTTCCATTACTTTTTTTGTTGTTGGATCAACATACGACTTACATCCTGCTACAAATACTATCAAAAAGATACTCAACAGAAGCAGTTTTTTCTTGTTTTTTAATAAGTTTTTCATTTTCGTCTCCTCATGTGCAAAATCACCACTATATTTTAACTTTTTTTAAGAGTATTTCCAATACTTTTTTGTTAGATTCATAATTTTCTTGCGTAAATTTCTCTCGAACTAGGATAATAGTATCAAAATTCTCCTCAAATGTATAAGTTTCCTGTATCATCATTCGCAACTGACGTTTCACTTTGTTCCTTATTACTGCATTTCCAATCTTCTTTCCTACTGAAATACCAACCCGATTGACCTCTTCTTTTTTCTTTTTCACATATAGGGTCATTACTGGTGAAGAATAATAATGACGTTCTTTTATGATATCAGAAAACTCTTGGCTTTTTCTAACGCGTAAGCTTTTTTTCATAAAGTTCTTTCTCCTTCAGAATCCATCGCTTTGGATATGAATGATTAGCATTATAAATTAAAACCTGATAACAGATTTCATCATCATAATAATATTCCACTCTTCCATAATGATAACATTCATTTTGTGTAGATAATTGATTTTCTATCAATCTTTCATAACATTTTTTCATTTCATCATTTGAAACTGATCTAAATGACAATCTTTTAGGTTTTTGTTTATACAACGACATGTAATCACTCATTAATATAGCATCACTAACTAAATCATCATTCAGACAAGATCTTAAGATCATAAATAAATCATGGTCATGATACTGATTTCTTTTTTCTTTTAATTTCTTTCCACACTCATAAAATAAATCAAAAGCATTGTCATAATATCCAAGTTTTAAAAGTAAATCAATACTCCGATTCATTTTCCCACAATTATAGAATTTTTCACATCCATATGCAACATCATTAATTTTCTTTAAATCTTCCTCACTCAGCCAATTTGTTTTTAATATAGAATAAGGCGGTTTTTGATCATAAATATATCCATATTCATTTCCTTTTTTCTTTAATGAAGTACCTTTCAAGAGTTTTAAAATTCCACACTGCAGCTCAGCAGCATGACACTCAAATAACTCGTTAAAAGAATTTTTAAAAGATTGAATATCTTCATAAGGTAAACCCGCAATTAAATCCACATGTAATATACATCCTGCATTTACCATTTTATTTATTACAGTTTTGAGTTTTTCATTATCTTGATTTCTTCCCACAGCTTTCAAAGTTTTTTGATTAAACGATTGAACTCCTACTTCAAAACGAAACCTTTTTTTATCCGCTTCATAAAGAAAAAAATCTAATAATTCTTTATTTAATGTTTCAGCAACTATTTCAAATTGAAAAATTTGATTTTTACATTTTTCATTCATAAAACGTGCTATTTTCAATGCACGTTGCGGCATACAATTAAAAGTTCTATCTAAAAGCTTTACTTGTTGAACTTCTAAATGAGATATTTTTTCAAGTGTTGAAATCACATAATCATCTGAAAACATTTGTATTTTTTTATCAGTTGAACTTAAACAATAAGCACAATTATAAGGACATCCTCTCGATGTCTCAAGATAAAGATAACGATTTTTTATATCCTTTTGATCAAATTCCAGAAAATAAGGATTTTCATAAGTTTCATTTTCTGAAAGATCTGCATATGCATATTCCTTATTCATAAACTCTTTTGTCATGATTCCTTGAATTTCATGAGGATTATTAATTGATGAAATATATTCCCAGTTTGCTTTTTCTCCTTCACCAAGACAAATGGCATCTACACCTTCATCAAGTAAATATTCACTTTCATAACTCACTTCTGGTCCGCCAAGCAGTATCTTACAATTTGATGATTTTTTAATCATTGAAATAATTTCTTTTGTCTGTTCAATATTCCAAATATAACAGGAAAAACAGATAACATCATAATGATCCTTTAAAATGTCTTTAGCAATCAGACTCAAATCATCATTGATTGTATATTCTTTTAAGGTTGTACTTTCTTTCATTGGTGAGCTGACATACAGCCATCTTAATGCCAGATTTTTATGGATGTATTTTGCATTCAATGTGGTCAATAAAATTTTCATATAGAAATTATACCATCAGAACAAAAAAAAATCATCTTTCGATGATTTTTTAAGCTGACAACACTTTTCTTCCTTTAGCGCGACGACGAGCGAGAACGTTGCGTCCTCCAACTGTTTTCATACGAGCTCTAAAACCGTGGGTCGTTTGGTGTTTTCTTTTACTTGGTTGATATGTTCTTTTCATATTGACACCTCCACTTTCAAATTTACTTTTACAAATAGAACATTGCTTATAGATTATACAAAACAATTATGGTAAAGTCAATTGAAAATTTTTCTGACATGTTTATCTTTTCTAATTCAATTCTATCAATTTTTTATATTAATGTGGAATAGTTATATTCTCTTTTCCACATAATAAATAATGAATGTGGAGAAATTGAAGATTTTTATTTTTACTCATTTCAGCTTATGTGGAATTCATTAAAACTCTAAATTATCCTTTAAAATTAGGCTTTTTTGCTTGTTTAATATGTGGAAATCTATCTTGATTTCCACATATGTTTTCCACAGTTTCCACAATTTGATTTTCCACACATCTTTTTCCACAAAAATTCCACATTATCATTATGTGGAATTTATCAAAATCGCTTATTTTATCATTCTTTTTTTATCATTGAATTGTTGAATTCTTCTGTCGAGAAAATTTTTATCTAGTATTTTACTTAGATTTGTTTTAGAATATACATGCAATCAAGGGGTTATAATGTCAAACTATTCAAAGAATTCTTTACAACTTATTTGGCAAAAAACACTGGAACAAATTCAAACCGGTGCTTTTTTTGATACATCCATATTTCATTCATATATCGCTGATTCAAAGCTTTATGATATATCAAATAACAGTGCTGTTGTATTGACCTCTACTTTTGTTTCCCAACAGGTTTTTGAAAAAAATGCTCAGATAATTGAAAATGTTCTTAGTGATGTTATGGAAACACCTATGAAAGTAACATTCTGTCAAAAGAAAGATATCAAAGATTATTCTGAAATGAATGAAGAAAGCAAAAAGATTATTCTTGAAGACAAATTATTGGATAAATATACATTTGATAATTTTGTAGTTGGTCATTCTAACAGAGAAAGCCAAGCTGCTGCTCTCTCATGTGCAGTCAATCCTGGAGAATTTTTCAATCCTTTATTCATTTATGGAAACAGTGGTCTTGGAAAAACTCATCTTCTCCATGCCATTGGCAATTATGTGAAAGAACATTCTCCTGAAAAGAAAGTTATTTATATTTACAGTGAAGATTTTATTTCATTAATTGTTAACAGTATTCGTGATAAAACAATTGAAGAAGTGAAACGAATTATTGAAGAAGCGGATTATTTATTAATTGATGATATCCAACGTTTAAAACAAGGGGAAAGAAGCCAGGAAATATTCTTTAATCTTTATAATAATTTGTTTGCGAAAGGCAAGCAGATTGTTTTAACCAGTGATATTCATCCTACAGAACTAAAAGGTATTGAAAATCGTTTAATTTCTCGTTTTACTTCTGGTCTATCAGTTGGCATTGATTCACCTGAATTTGAAACATCTTTAGCCATTCTGCAAAAGAAGCTAGAGGAAAGAAATGAACAAATATTAATAGAAAATTCAGTACTTGAATATATAGCAACAACCTATTCCAACGATGTTCGAGAACTAGAAGGAAATTTAAATAAACTTATATTTAAAGCAATTCTGTATAATCCACCAATTATCGACCTTGATTTTGCTATTCTAGCCTTTAAAGATGATCCAAACCACAAATCACCAGGGAATTTATCTGTTTCTAAAATTAAAAAAGCTGTTTGTGATTTTTATGGTCTTACCCGTACTCAACTGGAAAGCAAAACAAAAACTACAAATGTTTCGAATGCTCGACACATCGCAATTTATTTATGTCGTAAACATTTAGACATGCCTTTTGCGAAAATTGGTGCCGAATTTGGAGGAAGAGATCATTCAACGATTATTACCAGCTATGAGAAGGTATCAAAACTTATAAAAGAAAAAGAAATGTTTGCCAGTGCTGTCAGCAAAATAGAAAAGAAACTTGGTTTTTAAACTATTCCACATGATCAACATAAGATTGGGTGATAAATTATGGCTTAAATTGCGCGTTTTTTTAACTTTTCCACAATTCCACAGCCCTAATTATTATTATACATTTAAATAAAATAAAAGGAGGCACACCATGAATTTTAAAATTTCTAAAACAGTATTCTACAATGCACTTCAAATTGCTTCACGAGCTATTTCAAACTTTTCACCACTTCCTGCTTTTAGTGGTATTAAAATTGAAGCAAAGCCAGATTGTCTTGTTTTAGTTGGAAGTGATTCTGACATTTCAATTAAAACAATCGTTCGAATGAATAAAGAAAAATCTCTTTCAATTAAAGAAACAGGAAGTATCGTTATTGAATCAAAATACATTTTGGAAATTATAAGAAAAATGAATTCAGACGAAATTGAATTTGAGATGATTGAGAATGCTAGTGCTAAAATTAAATCTGAAACAAGTGAATTTAAAATTAACGGAATGAGAGCTAATGAATATCCTAATATTGATTTCAATTGTCCTACGATGAGATTTGAGATGAATAGTGATGTATTAAAAGAAATTATATCTCAAACTACTTTTGCTACCAGTAAAAGTGAAACACGACCTGTTTTAACGGGTGTAAATTTTAATTGCTCTAATGCACGTTTGAATTGTATTGCTACAGATTCTTATCGACTGGCAAAGAAAACTGTTGATTTAGATGAGAATTTAAGCTTTAACATTACTATCCCTGCTAGAAATCTCATTGAAGTGATGAAAACACTTGATTTAGATGAAACTGTTATGATCAGCGTCAGTGATAAAAAAGCTCAATTTGTGATCGCTGATACTCTTATTCAGACTCGTTTGATTGATGGTGTTTTTCCAGAAACTGAACGTTTGATTCCAGTAAGTTTTAATTATGAACTGGAAATTGATTCTCAGGAAATTTTGAGTGCTATTGATCGTGCCAGCTTTATTAAGAACGATGGTGTCAGCGTTATTAAACTTTCTTTAGATGAAAATGAATGCCTGCTTTCAAGTCGTGCTCAGGAAGTTGGTTCAAGCAAAGAAAATTTAAAGAATGGTGTATTTAAAGGTGAACATTTAGATATCTCTTTTAATGGATTATATGTATTTGATGCTTTAAAAGTAATCAATAAAGGAAAAGTTCGTTTTTCTTTCTCAGGTGAAATGAAACCATTTATTGTGCAAAATGTTGAAGATCATTCACTCATTCAACTGATCCTGCCTCTTAGAACTTATGCTTAAAAGTTAGCCCGATGAAATAATCGGGCTTTTTCTTATTATAATTCACAAAAAACGGTGGAATTATGTTATAATTAAAAGGATGAGAAAAGGAGTCATAAATGAAAATTGAACTGAATAAAGAATACATAACATTAGGTCAATTATTAAAAATTGCAGATTTTATTTCTTCCGGCGGAGAAGCCAAATTTGCTGTAAAAGAGATGAATATTCTGGTGAATGGTGTTAGTGAAAACCGTAGAGGCAGAAAACTGTTTGCCGGGGATATTATTGTCGTTGAAGGAAATAAAATTGAGTTAGTGAAATGATTCTGAAAAAAATTCATTTAGTTCATTTCCGTAATTATGAGAATAATACTTTTTATTTTGGAAATGGTATTAATTACATTGTGGGCAGAAATGCACAGGGTAAAACCAATCTGATTGAAAGTATTTATTATTGTTCGACAACAAAAACTCATCGCAATGTTGAAGATGAATGTCTGATTCAAAAAAACAATGAAGCTTTCAAAATTGAAGCTTCATTATTTAAGAAAAATCATGAAATTGAAATGATGTGCATTTTCTCAAAATCAGGGAAGAATTTATTTTTGTATCATAATCCTATTCGAAAAGTCAGTGATTTTGTTGGTTTTATGAATGCAGTTATCTTTTCTCCAAACGACATGAATCTTTTTTCAGCACAACCAAAAGTAAGAAGAAAATTCATGGATATTGAGTTGTCAAAATGTTCAAAGAGCTATATGTATAAGCTCAACGAATTTTATCATCTTTTAAAACAGCGTAATGCTTATCTAAAAAGTGAAAAAGTAGATCTTCAGTATTTAAGTATTCTTGATGAAAAATGTGCACAGCTTCAAAGCGTCATCATTCATCAACGAGCTGTTTTTCTTTCTGAATTAACTTCTGTAAGTCAGAAATTTTATGAACAGCTATCAGATGATCAAACAAAGTTTTCTATTGTATATAAAACTTTTATTGAAATTGATGATGAAAAATCGATGACTTTGAAAATAATGCAGCTTTATCAAAATAACGTTGAAAAAGATATGTTGCTGAAAACAACTGATAAAGGAATTCATAAAGATGATTTTATTTTAATGATTGATGATAAAAATGCAGAAGAATTTGCTTCACAGGGGCAAAAAAGAACTATTTTACTGGCATTAAAAATTGGTATTGTCAAATTGATTGAAAAGATCATTCAAGATGAACCAATCTTATTATTAGATGACGTTTTTAGTGAACTTGATGAAAATAGAAGAGAAACTCTTTTAGATTTACTGCCAAAGAATATACAGATATTTATTTCCACTACTGAAAAAATTCAGAAGAATTATAACCGTGATTTTCACATGATTATGATTGAAAATGGAAATGAGGTAAAGGAGGATATTTATGGATGATAAACATGAAGTTTATGATTTAGAAGAAAAGGTTGAACATTCTTATGAAGCTGATGACATTCAAGTATTAGAAGGACTTGAAGCTGTTCGTAAGCGACCAGGAATGTATATTGGATCTACTTCACAGAAAGGTTTGCATCATTTAGTTTGGGAAATTGTTGATAATGCTATCGATGAAGCTTTAGCTGGATATGCAACAGATATAAGAATTCATGTGACAAAAGACCATATTGTTGAAATTGAAGATAATGGCCGAGGAATGCCTGTTGGAATTAATTCAAAAAGTGGGATCAGTGCTGTTGAAACAATTTTTACAATTCTCCATGCTGGAGGAAAATTTGGCGGAGGAGCATATAAAGTTTCCGGAGGTTTGCACGGTGTAGGAGCTTCTGTTGTTAATGCACTTTCTGAATGGCTTACTGTTTCAATTTTCAATGAAGGAAAAGAATATTTTGTAAGATTCAGTCATGGCGGTAATATTGAAGCACCTTTAAAAGTTGTTGGTGATTGTGATCCTTTAAAACATGGTTCACTTGTTACTTTTAAGGCGGATCCTTTAATATTTCAGGAAACTTGTGAATATGATTTTGATACTCTTAATCAACGTATTCGTCAGCTGGCTTTCTTAAATAAAGAAATTCATTTACATTTCGAATTTGATCCGGAAGAGAAAAAGGTTGATTATCTCTATAATGGAGGTATCAAGGAATATGTTGCTTATTTAAATAAGAATAAAGATCCTCTTCATGAAGATATTGTTTATTGTGAAGGTGAAGATGAACAAGTATTATGTGAAGTTGCTATGCAATACAACAATGGATATATTCCTACTATTTATTCATTCTGTAACAATATCAATACTGGTGAAGGAGGAACACACGAGGAAGGTTTCCGTTTGGCTTTAACTCGTGTCATTAATAATTACGCAAGAGATAATAATCTCATAAAAAAGGATGAATCATTGTCAAACGAAGATGTTCGTGAAGGTTTAACAGCAATTATTTCTGTCAAGCATCCAGATCCTCAATATGAGGGACAGACAAAAACAAAGCTTGGTAACTCTGAAGTCAGAAAAATTGTTTCAAGTATTTTTGGAAAACAGCTTGAACGTTTCTTTTTAGAAAATCCAAGTACGGCAAGAACTATTATTGAAAAAACTATTTTGGCAAGCAAAGCCAGATTGGCAGCCAAAAAGGCGAGAGAATTAACACGTCGTAAAGGTGATTTAGATATTACAAATTTCTATGGTAAATTATCTGATTGTAAGAGTAAAAATGCAAGAGAATGTGAAATATTCTTAGTCGAAGGGGATTCAGCCGGAGGAAGTGCTGTTAAAGGAAGAGACAGTATGACTCAAGCTATTTTACCTTTACGAGGTAAGATATTAAATGTTGAAAAAGCACGTTTGGATCGAGCTTTATCAAATGAAGAAATAAGAACAATCATTACAGCTTTTGGAACAGGTATTGGCGAAGAATTTGATTTATCAAAGCTCAGATATGATAAGATCATTATTATGACGGATGCTGATGTTGACGGTAGTCACATTCGTGTATTACTTCTGACTTTATTCTATCGATTCTTCCGACCAATTGTTGAAAGCGGTCATGTATATGCTGCTCAGCCGCCTTTATTTGTTATTAAACATGGAAAGAAAATTAAATATGTATTAAATGAAGCTGAGCGTGATGAATATTTGGCATCTTTGTCACCAAATACAAAATATGAAATTAATCGTATGAAAGGTTTAGGTGAAATGGATGCAGAAGAATTAAATGAAACAACGATGGATATAAATAAACGTATCTTACGTCAGATTACTGTGGAAGATACGATGACTGCAGATGAAATCTTTTCAACTTTAATGGGTGAAGAAGTAGAACCTCGTCGTCAGTTTATTGAATCTAATGCAACATATGTAACAAATTTGGATATTTAAAAGGAGGATGATTTGATGGATCGATTAGAAAAAAACAATATTGTCAAAGAAGTCAAGGATTCCTTTCTAGAATATTCAATGAGTGTTATTGTTTCTCGTGCTTTACCAGATCTGAGAGATGGTTTAAAACCTGTACATCGAAGAATTTTGTATTCAATGTATGAATCAGGATATACTCCCGACAAACCTCATAAAAAAAGTGCGAGAATCGTAGGGGATGTTATGGGGAAATATCATCCTCATGGAGACAGCAGTATTTATGAAGCTATGGTTCGTATGGCTCAGGATTTTTCATATCGTTATATGTTAGTAGATGGACATGGAAACTTTGGAAATATTGAAGGATATGGCGCTGCTGCAATGCGATATACAGAATCACGTTTATCAAAAATTTCGTTAGAATTATTAAGAAATATTAATAAGAATACGGTTGATTTTGATGTCAATTTCGATGAGAGCGAAAAAGAACCTACCATTCTTCCTTCTCGTTTTCCAAATATTCTTGTAAATGGAACCAGTGGTATTGCAGTGGGTATGGCTACCAATATACCTCCTCACAATTTAAAAGAAGTGATCGATGGTTGTGTTGCATATATTGACAATCATGATATTACTTTAGAAGAAATGATGCAATACATTAAAGGACCAGACTTTCCTACAGGTGCTATTATACTTGGTAATAGTGGTATTAAAAAAGCTTATGAAACTGGCCGTGGTGTTATTACAATTAGAAGCCGCGCGCGTATTGAAGAAGAAAAAGGAAAAAATCTGATTATTATTGATGAAGTTCCTTATGGTGTTAACACTTCTGAATTAAAAAATAAAGTTGCAGAACTTGTACATAATAAAACTATTGAAGGTATTGCAGATTATCACAGTGATTTAAAAAATGGTATTAAAATAACAATCACATTAAAAAGAGATGCAAATCCTCAAGTAGTTTTAAATCAGCTTTATAAGCATACTGCTTTTCAAACATCTTATGGTATTATTTTATTAATGTTGGATCACGGAGTTCCTAAAACACTTGGTCTATTGGATATTATCCGTAAATACATTGATTATCAAAAAGAAATCATTGAACGCAGAACTCGATATGATTTAGAAGTTGCTCAGAAAAGGATGCATATCTTAGAAGGATTGAAAATAGCTCAAGATCATATCGATGAAGTTTTGAATATTATCCGTTCTTCTAAAACAGATGAAGAAGCTAAAACCAGATTAATGGACAATTTTCATTTAAGTGATGCTCAAACAACTGCAATTCTTGAAATGAAGATGAAGCGTTTGGTTGGACTTGAAAGAGAAAAAATTGAAAATGAATTATTGGAATTAGCTAAGACAGTTGAAAAATTAAAGGAAATTCTTTCAAGTGAAGCAAACATATTAAAGGTTATTAAAGATGAACTTTTAGAAATCAAGGATAAATTCGGTGATGAAAGACGTACTGAAATTGACATGACTGCCATTGAATTTATCGATGATGAATCATTGATTCCTGAAGAAAACATTGTAGTTACAATGACTCAGACGGGTTATATTAAACGTATACCTCTTTCTACCTATCGAACTCAGAATAGAGGTGGAAAAGGAATCAAAGGACTGAATATGAATGAAAATGATGAAGTAGATTTAATGGTTAATATGTCCACACACGACTATATCTTAATGTTTACTAATTCAGGAAAAGTATTCAGAATGAAAGGATTTATGCTGCCTGCCGGAAGCAGAATCAGCAAAGGCTTGCCAATCATTAATCTTTTGAATATTGAAAAGAATGAAAAAATTCAAGCCATGGTTCCATATCATCCAAATGAAAATGTGAAATATTTATTCTTCGTTACTAAGAAAGGCCTTGTAAAGAGAACTGAAGTATCTGAATTTGAATCCATTCGTCAAAATGGTAAGATTGCTATCGCATTAAATGACGATGATGAATTAGTTGCAGTTAAAGGTACGACAGGACATGATGATATTTTGATTGCATCAACAAATGGAAAATGTGTTCGTTTCTCAGAAGAAGATGTACGCTCTATGGGAAGAAAAACATTTGGTGTGAAAGGAATGAATGTTGATGGCTCTGAAGTTATAGGAATGGCTATTTCGACAGAAGGTAAGTTTATCTTATCTGTTACTGAAAAAGGTTATGGTAAGAAAACAGAGATTGAAGAATATCGCAAATGCAATCGTGGTGGTAAGGGAGTCATTTCTGTAAACGTATCTGAACAAACCGGACGATTGTCTTCTATAAGAGCTGTAAATGGAAATGAAGATGCAATGATAATTACCAGCGAAGGTATTATTATTCGTTTAAATTTGGAAAAAGTGGCTGAATATGGACGTAATACTAAAGGTGTTCGTTTAATCAATTTAAGCGATACAGATGCAACTGTAAGCAAAGTTACAATTGTCGATAAAGAAGATGAAAATTCTGATGAATCTCAAGATATCATTGACAAAGAAGACATTGAGTGATTAAATATTAACAAATAAATCGATGATCAGGATAAGTAAATGCAACTAGCTTTAAGAGAGATGACAAAAGGTGCGAGTCATTAGTATAGAGTATTGAAATCAACCTGGGAGTGAACTGGTGAATTCAGTAGTCAGTTTCGGTAGTTCCGTTATAACTTTAAGATGATATAGTTTTTATATCAAGAAGGGTGGCAACGCGAGGTATCGTCCCTTTAATACGATACCTCTTTTTTATTAGGAGGAAATTATGATTGATATTAAGTTGATTCGAGAAAATCCAGAACTTGTTAAGGAAAATATCCGAAAAAAATTTCAGGATCAAAAACTGATTTTAGTAGATGAAGTAATTGAGTTAGATAAAGAAAATAGAAAAACAAAACAAGAAGCTGAAGATTTACGTGCAGAAAAGAATAAAATTTCTAAAATGATTGGCGGATTAATGGCTCAAGGTAAAAAAGAAGAAGCTGAAAATATTAAGAAAAGAGTTACTGAAGCTGCAGGTAGACTTCAAGAATTAGAAGAAAAAGAAGTTGAACTTGCTAAAAAAATTAAGGAAATCATGATGGTGATTCCAAATATTATTGATCCATCTGTACCAATTGGAAAAGATGATAGTGAAAATGTTGAAGTTGAACGTTTTGGGGAACCAGTTATTCCTGATTTTGAAATTCCTTATCATACGGATATAATGGAATCTTTCCATGGAATTGATTTAGACAGTGCGAGAAGAGTAGCAGGAAATGGCTTTTATTATTTAATGGGTGATATTGCTAGACTTCATAGTGCAGTTATATCATATGCTCGTGATTTTATGATTAATCGTGGATTTACTTATTGTGTTCCTCCTTTTATGATTCGAAGCAACGTTGTTACTGGTGTTATGAGTTTTGCTGAAATGGAATCTATGATGTATAAGATTGAAGGAGAAGACTTATACTTAATTGGTACAAGTGAACACTCTATGATTGGTAAATTTATTGATCAGATACTGGATGAGGATAAATTACCTTACACATTAACTTCATATTCTCCTTGTTTCAGAAAAGAAAAAGGAGCTCATGGTATTGAAGAAAGAGGTGTTTATCGAATTCATCAATTTGAAAAACAAGAAATGGTAGTTGTATGTAAACCAGAAGAATCTAATATGTGGTATGATAAATTGTGGCAGAACACTGTAGATTTATTTAGATCTTTAGATATTCCTGTAAGAACGCTGGAATGCTGTTCTGGAGATCTTGCTGATTTAAAAGTAAAATCTGTTGATGTTGAAGCATGGTCTCCTCGTCAGAAGAAATACTTTGAGGTTGGAAGCTGTTCAAATTTAGGAGATGCTCAAGCTCGTCGTCTTCAGATTCGAGTAAATGGAAAAGATGGTAAGAAATATTTTGCTCATACTTTAAATAATACTGTTGTAGCACCTCCTCGTATGTTAATTGCATTCCTGGAAAATAATTTAAATGCTGATGGATCTGTCAATATTCCTGAAGTATTGCAACCATACATGGGTGGAATGAAAAAAATCGAAAAAAAATAATGTTCCACGTGAAACATAAGAAAAGTGAACTTACCTTCACTTTTTTTTATTAATAAATATATTTTTTTTGTTAAAAATGAAACTTTGAATCATGATCTAGTTGTATCTTTTTGAATTATAAAAAACTGTTGTATCAGATATAAAATTTATGCTATAATAATAAAGCTATCACAATGATATCTGTTGAACCTGGTCAGGTCGGGAACGAAGCAGCCATAAGGCAGCTCTATCATGTGTGGTAGCTTTTATTATAGGTGACAAAATGAATCAATACATGAAAGAAGCATATAAAGAAGCTGTAAAAGCAAAATTAAAAGATGAAGTACCTATTGGTGCTGTTATAGTATATGATGGAAAAATTATCTCCAGAGCCCATAATCTAAGAGAATCAAAACAAAGATCTACAGCTCATGCTGAAATTTTAGCTATTGAAAAAGCTTGTAAAAAATTAAACTCATGGAGATTGGATAACTGTGAACTCTATGTTACGTTAGAACCATGTCCAATGTGTGCAGGAGCTATACTTCAATCAAGAATTAAAAAGATTTATTATGGTGCTTTGGATCCGAAGGGCGGTTCAATTTGTTCCTGTATGAATATGTACGAGCACAAAGGATATAATCATTATCCACAAACAGAAGCAATGATCGATGATAAATGTTCAGAGATTTTAAAGGAGTTTTTTCGACAAAAAAGAATGAAATAGACTATGAATAATGATATAATAACTAACAGAAAGCAGGTGTTGTATGTCTTATATTGCACTATATCGAAAATATAGACCTACTTCGTTTGATGATGTCGCAGGGCAGAAACATATCGTAAAAACATTAAAAAATGCAGTCATTCAGAATAGAATTGCTCATGCTTATCTTTTTTGTGGCCCAAGAGGTACAGGAAAGACAACAATTGCAAAAATATTTGCAAAAATGATCAATTGTGAAAGTCATGAAAAAATTCCTTGCGGAATATGTTCAAACTGTATAGCTATACAAAATGGCAGTCATCCAGATATTATTGAAATTGATGCTGCTAGTAATAATGGTGTTGATGAAGTCCGTGATTTAATTGAAAAAGTAAAATATGCACCCATGAATGGAAAATATAAGGTATATATCATTGATGAAGTGCACATGATGTCAACAGGAGCTTTTAATGCTTTGTTAAAAACTATAGAAGAACCACCGGCTCATGTTATTTTTATTTTTGCTACAACTGAACCTCAAAAAGTATTGCCTACAATTATTTCAAGATGTCAACGATATGATTTTACGAAAGTTAGTATTTCAGATATGATCTCTCGCTTAAAATTAGTTTTGAATCAAGAAAAAATTGATTATGAAGAAGATGCAATACGTCTTATTTGTCAACTTGCTGATGGAGGTATGAGAGATGCGTTAAGTATACTTGATCAGGTAATAGCATATTCTCAAAATTCAATCAATTTAGAAGCAGTTCATGCGATTTACGGAGTTGTATCAGTTCAAGAGAAAATCGAACTTCTTCAGTTAGTAAGTGAAAAAAAAGCAAGCGAATGTATAAATAAAGTAAATCAATTTGTTGAAAAAGGAATTGATATTAAAAGATGTACAAGTGATTTGATTGAAATACTAAAAGAAAGTGTTATTCATGATTATACAAAAAGCGCATCTTTATTGACTACACTTAATGAAAAAGAAGTAGAAGTTTCTAAATTAGGTTTATCTACAAAGAAAAGACTTAAGATGATTGAACAACTAATTGAAACTTACGATAAATATCGTTTTGCTTCGAATGTAAATTCTTATTTTGAAGTTTGTTTATTGAATATGATGTCAATAGAGAATGAATATGTTTCACGTGAAACATTAAAAGAATCAATAAAAGTAGATAAAAAAATAAAAGAACCTGAACAGACAGAGAAAATAAAAATAGAAAATGCTCAAACACAGGAATTAAGAATAATTAAAAAGTTAGACCAAGAATTTATACTATCTTTATTGGTTGGAGCAACTAAAGAAGAAAAGAATAAAGATTTAGTAAAATTTAAAACATTAGCAAACTATTATTTAAATCCAACTTGGGCAAGATATGCAAATCTGCTAAGAGAAAGTAAATTGATTGCCAGCAGCAATCAATATATAGTTGTTGCAGTGAACAATGAAGCAATTGCAAATGAAATCAATGAACAGGATGCTCAGGGTGGATTCATTGAATTCATGGAAGTACTTCTTTTGAAAAAGAAAAAAATATATGCGTTGACAGAAGATGAAAACACTCAAATTGTAGCAGTATTCAGGATTCGTCAAAAAGAAGGTACACTTCCATCAGCAGCAGAAATAAGCACAGAAAAAAGCAGTCTTGATTTAGTTAAAAAGCTATTTGGAGAAGAAAATATCGATATAAAGGAGAATTAAAATGAATGTACAAGCATTATTAAAACAGGCTCAGAAAATGCAATCAGAGATTGTAAAAAACGAAAAAGAATTAGAACAGAAAATATATGTTGAAGAAAATGATTTTGTGAAAATTGAAATGGATGGCGCTTATCATGTAAACTCAATTGAAATTAAAAAAGAAGATGATAAGGAAATGCTTCAAGATATGATTGCAGTTACCATCAATAAAGTAATCGAATCAGTGAAAGAAGAACATGATCAAGTAATGAGTAAATTAACTGGCGGGGTAAAAATGCCAGGTATGTTCTAATGTATCCCGCTTTATTTGAAGCGCTGGTAGAATGTTTTCGTAAATTTCCTGGAGTGGGAGTGAAAACAGCAGAACGCTATGCTTTTGAATTTTTAAATTGGAATCAAAATGAAATAGATGAGTTTTTATCAGTATGTGAGAAAGCAAAGAAAAATATACATACCTGTAAGATATGTGGTAATCTGGCTGAAGGCGATTTGTGTGAAATTTGTCGTGATGAAACTCGTGATACAACAACTATATGTGTAGTTGAACAGATTCAAGATTTAATAGCAATGGAAAAAACTCAAGAATATAAAGGAGTATATCATGTTCTTGGCGGAGCAATTTCACCTTCAAAAGGGGTACTTCCGGAAGATATTCAAATAGATGGATTGATCAATCGATGTGACGATTCAGTAAAAGAAATTATTTTAGCGAATAATCCAACAGTAGAAGGAGAAACAACAGCATTGTATCTTTCAAAATTGCTTGAAAGTAAAAATGTAAATATCACTCGAATTGCTCATGGTTTGCCAATGGGTGGACATCTGGACTATGCAGATGAATTAACATTAATTAAAGCACTGGAAAACAGAAAAAAAATGAAGTAGAAAATGCAGTGAACCTCAAAAAGTTGATTCAACTTTAAGAGATTACTACATAGACTACTTCTTTTTTAAAAATTTATTTGTAAAATTAAATAAAGAAAGATAAGATTTGTAATAAATAAAATAGGAATACCTAAAATGAAATACCATTTCTTAGTTTTGTGATGAAAAAGAAGCATTCCTAAACCAATTCCTAAACTGCCGCCAAGAAAAGCACAAAAGAATAAAGCTTTCTCAGAAATTCTCCATTTATGATGAATAGCTCGTTTCTTGTCTATCATCATAAGAATAAAAGATAGAAAATTAAGAATAAGTAAATAACAAGTTAAAATCTTCATTTTGTTTCAAGAGTCCTTCTAAATTTACTTTTACAGTTTTGAGTATAATTCAATTGAATTTTTGAAAGTATTTTATTAAATTCTGTTATACCATCGTGGTCAGTTAATTGTTCATATTCAATTTCATAATCAGTGATACCATTATATTCATTTATATCGAAACACAATTCAGCAAGTTCATTTCTTACAACAGCACGGTATGTTGTACAAGTTCCGATTGGGATAATGGCATCCTGAAGATGAAACTGTTTTAGGATATTTGAAATTTCAGATTCATAAAACATTTTTGAACTGTTTTCACTGACAAAAGTCTCAAATTCATGATGACCATTAGAAGCAGGTGTTTTAAGAGTGATAAGAAAAGTATTTTCTTTTTCTCGAATTCGCATAGCACAATGTTGATTCCTTAATTCAGAAGATTTAGTATCATAATAGGTATTAATTTGTTTGATAAAAGTTTTATCTGGATAAAAAGAAGAAAGCAAATCAAATTGCTGCTTTGTTACTAAAATCTTGTATTCAATCTCTAAGTTATTTATCATATGAATCACCTGACAATTATGATACAATAGGTAATAAAGAAAAGGAAGATGAAAATGAATAAATTCGCAATTGTTTCAAGAAAAGATGAAATTTCAGAAATAATCAGCAAGAAATTAACAGCTTCACTCATAAAAAATAAATGGATCAATGACAATAAAAATCCTGAACTAATTTTTTGTATTGGAGGAGATGGTACTTTTCTTCATGCTGTTCATCAATATTTGGAAATAATTAACAGATGTTCATTTCTAGCAATTCATACAGGTACATTAGGCTTTTTTACAGATTATACCGCAGAGGAATTGAATTTATGTATTCAGGATGTATTAACTAAAAAAGCTAAAATACGCAGTGTTCCATTACTTGAGATTGAATATGATGATCAGAAATATTTTGCAGTTAATGAAATGAGAATTGAAAATGTGATCCAAACTCAATTATTAGATGTTTATATCGATGGTGTTTATCTTGAAACATTTAGAGGGACAGGAATGTGTGTGTGTACACAATTAGGTTCAACGGCTTATAATCGATCATTGAAGGGTGCTGTAATTGAAGAAGGACTTGATCTATTGCAGATGCATGAAATTACTGGAATACATCATCAAAAGTATCGCTCTCTTGGAGTTCCTTATATATTGAAACCTGAAAGAGTAATTGAATTCCAAAGCAATAGTTTTGAAGGTGCTTTTCTTTGCTATGATCAGAAACATATCCCATTAGGAAAAAAATCAAAAATAAAAGTAAAATTAAGTGATAATACGATTCGTTTTGCAAAATATCGTGAAATTAATTATGTAGAACGTTTAAAAGATTTATACTAAAAGCGACTAGTCATAGACATAGTCGCTTAGTTTTTTTGCTTTAGCTGAAGAATTTAGAATAAATCCTAAAGCAATAAAATAAGATAAAAGTGAACTTCCTCCATATGACACAAAAGGAAGGGTAATACCAGTAATTGGTAAAAGACCAATCAGCATGCCAATATTTTGAATCTGTTGATAAACAAGCATTCCTAAAAATCCACACATCATATATTTTTCAACCATATTTTTTGATTGAATAATAATTTGATAAATTCTGAAATCAAGAGCAAAGCATAAAGATAATAAGAATAAAGATCCAATAAGTCCAAAAGACTGACCGAAAACAACAAATATTAAATCAGTATTAGCTTCAGATAACTGAATAGTAGTAGGCTGAAGTCCAACACCTTTTAAGCCGGCAGAACCTAAGGCTAATAGAGAAGTATAAAGCTGATGTCCTTGATCTTTAACACTAAGTTCCGGATAAAACCAGCCATCAATTCGACTTAATTTGTAATCTTGTATGAAAATATTTAATATTGGACGTTGAAAGAAATATAAATAAAGGAATAGCAAAATGAAAAAAGTAATTAATCCAAAAAAGAAAATAAACCATTCACGTTTAATACCGGAACATAAAACCATTACAAAAATGCTGATGCTGATAATGATAAACAATCCAGTATCCGGTTGAAAAAGAATTAATAATAGAGGAATAATAGATGGTTTAAGAACTTTTTTAAATAACTCAACATCTTCCTCATAACTGTCTTCTATTTTATTTTCATTATGTTCATTAATAATAAGAGCTGTTTTAATAACAAGGACAATTTTCATAAATTCTGAAGGCTGAAGACTTCCAAGACCTGGCAGATTATACCATGAAACAGCACCTTTAATATCGGTAATTAAACCACCCGGAAGATGACGATAAGTAAAGGAATAGAGAATTTTATCGATAAAAAGAATCACCAGAAGCGCAAAGAGGATCCAGTAAACTATTTCAATAAAATCATATAAAGAATCATTTCCAAAATACATGATGATGGCAATGGCAATACAGCTAATGAGAATCCAACGAATTTGAGTAAATACTATACCAGACTGAAAAGCAGGAAGTTGTTTTAAAGAAGAATATATAGCAATAAGACCGCATAAGACAAGAAGCGATACTATTGAAATAAGAATGAAATCAAATCTTTTAGGTTCTTTAACCCGATGGAGGTTTTTTTGCATGTTGTCACATCCTTTTCAAAAAAATCTTAGAGTGTTTGAACTGAACTCTCATTAATGTTATTATATATGAGAGGTGGTAGTATGTCAAAATGGCATTCGTTATTAGAAATTATGCAGTTCCCTTTAAAAATTCTTTTTATTGGAACTTTGCTTTTAGGAATAGGAACGGTAGTATTGAATCAGAATGTTGCGTTTTTATGGCATCTTGATCAACAATTATTAATAAAATTGTTTGAACTTTTACGCTATATAGGAGCAAGTGTGATTTATCTGTTTCCAATGCTGGTTTTTGTACAGGTATTATCACATCGATATGAATCCAGTATTCTCGTAATTATTGGAGTTCTATCTGTCGTGCTTATCAATATTACAATGGTTTTCTTTTTAAATCCAGAGTTTTCTTCATATTTTTATGAGTCAATTTTCAATTTCACAACAATTGATTTCGATAAAATAAATGGAACGCTTTTTTCCACACGTTCACCCTATAATGTAGGAATATTAAGCTATATTTTGGGATATGTGATTACACATTACTGCTATATGAGATCAAGAAAATATTCCATATTTGGGATAACATCTTTTGTGGATCATGATGCAATGGCAGGTATTATGAGTTCAGTTACAAGTATTTTATGCGGAATAGCATTAGCTTACATCTGGCCATTTGTAATACAGGGGATGAATGCTTTTTATGGATTGATTGCAAATGATATATCCAATCCTGTTAATTTATTTCTTTATGGAATTTCAGAAAGATTAAGTGCTCTTTTTGGTCTTTTAGATATACCAAGAGAAATATTCTGGTTTAGCGATATGGGAGGAAGTTGGCTGAATAATGTTGGTTTGAAATTCTCAGGCGATGTTGCTATTTGGACAGCTCAGCGCGAAGCAGATATGAGTTCCTTGACAGCTGGTACTTTTATTACACCTTACTATGTCATTAATCTGTTTATCATTCCGGCATATTATGTGGCTTATTTTAAATTGACAACGGATAAAAATGATAGAAAAAGATATCTTGGTTTCTTCATTATTGCCATTGCTTTATCAATTTTATGCGGCAATCCATTCCCATCAGAAATATTAATGGTAATTTTATCGCCAATGCTGTATGTCTTTTATTTATTCATTATTGGTTTGCTGTATGCTTTTCTTCAGATTTCCCATATTGTTATTGGATATCATTTTAATGAATTAATGATTCTTGCAAATCCAGGCAGTGGTCTTGATTTATTAGAATATTTAAGAAATCCATATCTAGCGAATAGTGTTTATAAGCTGCTTGCAATTGGAGTTGTTGTAGCAATAATCTTTTACTATTTAACGAATCGTTATTTCAAAAAATATGCATTTGGATTATTTAATGTTGTAGATAAAGATAAGATTTGTGCAGATATCGTTGAAAAACTGGGTGGATTAGAAAACATCATTGAAACCCAATCTACTATTGATAAACTTACTGTAAAATTTGTAAATCGAGAAATAGTAAATTATGAGGGTTTACGGCAATATGGAGCTTATTTGATGTTAGAAAGCAAGAATGGTTATCTGATTCGTATCGGAAATATCTCAACTATGATCAAAGAATATATTGATCAGGAAAAGAAAAATGAAATTGAAACATTTGAAGCAGTTGTGATTAAAGAATCAGCAGAAAATCAAAAAAAAGAAAATTAGAAAAGAGATAGATTCATCAAAACGGTGGATCTGTCTTTTATTTAGTCAGTAAAGTAATACTACTTTTAAAGGAAGAATTTTGATATAATAAGGATGTTTAGGAGTAGATCTATGAGCGAAGAAATGAAATATACACCCATGATGATGCAATATCTGGAAGAAAAGAAAAAGTATCAGGATTGTATTGTATTTTATAGATTGGGAGATTTTTATGAGATGTTCTTTGATGATGCGAAAATAGCTTGTCAGGAATTAGATTTAGTATTAACTGGAAGAAATGCAGGTGTTGAAGAAAAGGTGCCAATGTGTGGTATTCCTTATCATGCAGCCAGTGGATATATACAGCGTTTAACTCAAAAAGGATATAAAGTAGCAATTATTGAACAGTTAGAGGATCCAGTAGCGGGAAAAATTGTACAGCGCGGATGTATTAAAATAGTAACACCGGGGACATGGATGGATGAGAATGGCGATGAAAAAGAAAGTCTGTATATTGCTTCTATTGCTGACCATCAGTTTGGATTGTCCATTGTATATTGTGAAATGACTACAGGAGAATGCTATGCTCAGGAA